>CAVCIJ010000091.1:0-28116 GCA_963601995.1 bacterium
GCTTCGTGCTGAGTCAATTCGTCAATTTGCGGAAAAGCATTTCCTTCGCGTACAACTGTGTTCCAAATTTCAAGTGCGTCATTTTCGTCTGCACTTTTGTATTCTCTGATTTTTATATTCATTTTTCCTTCCATAAGCAATTATTCAGTTTTTTGATTTTAATGTTTTCTTGATTTCAATAAAAAAAATGTCTTTATTACAAGCAAAATTTTCTTTATTGGCAAAAAAATATTAGTAACAGGTTGCGCGAGTAATACAAAAGATTTTTTCTTAAGGTATGGAAGCGTTTGTTAAGAAAAAAAATTTCTCTAGTCAGAATTTTTTGTAAAATCAGAAAAACTTCGTAGTAATAAAAAAAACTTGTCTGTAAAAGACAAGTTTTTCAATTTAAAATTTCATAAACTGAATGATTTTAGAATTTTGCTTTTCTAAGGCGGACTTTTTCAATATCTTCACTAAAAAGTTCCCTTAAATCATTAAGTCCCAATGCCATCAACGCCATTCTGTCAATTCCAATTCCCCAGGCAAGAACTGGAACGTCAATGCCCATTGCTTTTGTAACTTCCGGACGGAAAATTCCAGAACCGCCAAGTTCAAACCAACCAAGCTTAGGATGCTTGATATGAACTTCAATTGAAGGCTCAGTAAACGGAAAGTATCCTGGTACATATTTTACTTCGGTAGCACCAGCAATTTCTACGGCAAACATCTTGAGCATTCCAAGAAGCGTGCGCAAATTTACATTTTCGCCAAGAATAATTCCTTCAGTTTGATAAAAGTCGCTAAGGTGAGTTGCATCAACTTTGTCGTAGCGGAAACATCTTGCAATTCCAAAGTATTTTCCTGGAATTTCAGCTTTATGCAGCTGATGTGCAGAAAGAACTGTTCCCTGAGAGCGCATAATTAAGCGACGTGTAAACTCATTATCAAATTCATAATTCCAACCGCGGCTTCCTGTGTTGCCTCCATTGCGGTGAACTGCTGCAACATTAGAAAGATAAGGTTCTTCAATTGATTTTGCGTGAGTTGGATTTTTTATTCTGTAAACGTCGTGAATGTCGCGTGCTGCATGAAACTGTGGCATAAAAAGAGCATCACCATTCCAGAATTCAGTTTCAACAAGAGGACCATCAAATTCTTGGAAACCAAGAGAACAAAGTTTGTCTTTAACTGATTCCAAAAACTGAACATAAGGATTTGTTCTGCCAGGAATAATTCGTGCCGGAGGAATTGAAATATTGTATCCGCGGAAAGTCCCTTTTTTCCAATCGCCACTAGCAATCATCTGCGGAGTAATTTCTCCAATTTCGTTGCCTGTAATTCCTGCTTTTTTTAGGGCATCCGCAATTTGAGAAAATGCTTCTGTCAATTTGTATACAACAGTTTCTCTTTCTATAGTTTTAAAAGGCGTTTCGCTTATTCCGCGTTTTTTTGTAAGTCCGCCCATTACTTCAATTTCTTCTTTTGACAAATTAGCGGCATCAAGATGATTATTTTCTGATTTTGAAGCTTTTTCAATCAACTGTTTTGAAATAGAAATTCTCTTTGGAAGCGGAGCACCTGTGTATTCTGCTTTTTTTTCAGAATTCATCAAAAGTACTTTGTCTTTGCTTAAGGCACCAAATGCTGAACCTACATCCTTGTTTTCAAGTCCAGTACCAGCTGCAATTTCTGGAAGTGTTTTAGTACCATTTTCTTTTAAAAAATTGATGATTTTTTCTTCAGCAAAACCTTCAGTTAAAACCTTACGACCGAAATCTGTAAGCTCAAAATATGTGTGCGGAGTTCTTGAAGTTTCAGCAAGAAGTTTTTTTCCTGCAAGCCAGCTGAATGCCTGATTTGCGTGACCTTCCTTGTAGCCAAGTTCTGTTTCCAGACGAGCAGAAGTTAATTCGTCTTTTAAACTGTAATGAAGAAGAACCTTTGTTTCCAAAGGATGCAAATTTTTAATGATTGTTTTAATGTCTGCCAATTTAAATTACCAACCTAAGGTGATCCAAAAATTTATCAGCATTTATAAAAAATATTTTGTGATGACTTTTTAAAAATGCCTGTGAGTTTCAAGAGAACGCCCGCAAAATTACGAGCAATCTCTTAAAAAATCATTTTCAATTATTTTAAGATTTTATCTTTTGAACATTACGTGAGAAACGTAAGTCGCCATTCTAACGCCACGTTCATCTTTAAAGTAAGAAGTTTTGTCTTTGCTCAAATAGATTTTTGATTTGTATTTATTTTCTTCAGCAAAATCTTCATAAACTGCCATTGCTGTATTCATTGCCTCGCCCTGATCATATGAAGAGGCCATGCAAGTATAATAAAGTCTTACTTCGCCTGTAAGCGGAGTGTGTTCAATGGTTATTTTTACAGTTTTTGCCTTTTGATGAAAAGATGAATATTTATCTTCAATCTGTAAAACTTCTGTATCAATAGAAGAATAACTGTTTATTCCTTCAGAATCTGCATTGCCTGCGGTTTGAGCAGTAATTACAAAACAACTTGCTGCAAGTGCAACTGCTAAAATTGCGATAATCTTTTTCATAGTTTCCTCCTGCAAAGTCAAAATTGAGTATACGGAACAATTTTATCAGTTTCCATAAAAAAATCAAGGTCAGTAATATACTGTCCTTCGCTGATGTATATGCGCGGATTTCCAATTAGTAAAAGTTTTCCACTGATTTCTTTGGGTTTATTTTTAATCATTGTGCGCCAGTATTCTCTTACTGCAAGTTTTGCAGCTTCAGAGCATGCTGATTTTATGCTTTCAAATCCATTTTCTATACTTGCACTTCCCTTCCCTTTTATTTTTGGATAAATAATTGAATTCCAATGTTTGTATTCTGCTGTTTGTTCTTTTGTGCGGTCGCAGTAAACCCAGCAAACGAGTTTGTTTTCCATAGCGATTGGATTTTTATATTCAATAGTGTTTGTTTCTTTGCTGATTTCTTTTATTGGAATAAAACTCCAGTATTCTGCAACATTTCGCTTTTTATCGTAAGGAGTGTATTCAAAATTGAATCCGTAAATCATTCCGCTTATTAAAAACGGCGCAATTTCCTTAGTTCTGTTTATTGAAAATCCAAAAATCTGTTCAAATTCACTTTCGTTTGATTCTTTTTTTGCTGAACTTAAATTTTGATTTTCGTCTAATTTTTCTTCTTCAAATTTTCCTGGAAAAGGATCTAAGTCTGCCCAAACCTGTATGCGAATTTGTTCAAGTTGTGAAGGAACCTGACTGAATGCAAAAGGTAAACAGAATGCGCATATCAGAATTAGAAAAATTTTTTTAGCGGTCATAAGCATTTTTCCACACTTTTACAGGACTGATTCCCATTCTCACTTTTAAATAGAGCCACGCAAGAAAAAATCCTGAAAGATGTGTAAGATGAGCTACGTTGTCGCTGCCAATTATTTGGCTTACAAGTTCGATTACTGCGTAAATTCCAACTAAAAGCGGTGCTGGAACAGGAATTATTCCCCAGATTGAAATAACACTTCGCGGAAAAATTACTGAGTAAAGAAGAAGTAATGCGTAAATTGCTCCACTTGCTCCGATTAAAAGAGTATTTATTCCTAAAATTCTGTATAAGGCAATAGAAATAAATCCGTCAAGAATTCCGCAAATCATATAAAAAGTCAGAAATTCCCAGGAACCAATAGAACGTTCAATTTGTATTCCAAATATAAAAAGTGCAAGCATATTAAAAATTATGTGAGACCAGCCTGAATGAACAAACATATATGTTATTGCCTGCCAGTACATATGGAATTTTAGTCCATAAAAACTCATTCCAAGATAAATTTTGATTTTAGGAAGTAAAAGCGAAACAAAAAAGACAAGAAAATTTATTATAATGAGAATTATTGTAAAGTTGTAGAATTTGTATTTAAATGGTTTTCGTAAAATGTTCATCAGAAATAATTATCGGAAATTTTTGATTAGAATTTTAGTTTTGCAATAATTTTTATTCACTTTTGATTTTTTTGCTGCTGATAGTTAAGACTCATTTTTTTATTTTAAACCTGCTGAATCAGCCCGAATTTCATAAGTGAAAAAAATTAAGAAGGATGCAGAATCATAAGAAAGAAGAAATTTAACCTTACTTGGCTTAATTTTTTGGTTCTTCAAAAGAGATTTTATTTCTTCCTGTTGTCTTTGAAACATATAAAGCTTGATCTGCCTGGTTTACAAGTGCCTTTGCCGAAAGAACAGGATTTTTGTCAGTAGAAAAAACAGAAACTCCGCCAGAAATTGTAACTTTCATATGCATATCGTTGTAAACAAAATCTTCGTTTTCGATATTTTGACGGATCCTTTCTGCAATTGTGATGGCTTCGTCCTTGTCAGTGTCTATTAGCATTACAGTAAATTCTTCGCCACCGTATCGAGCTGGCATATCATTATCACGTATGCTTTCCTTAATAATTCTTGCTACGTTGATGAGAACATAATCGCCGCATTCATGTCCGTATGTATCATTGAATTTTTTAAAAAGGTCAATATCAAGCATAAGAATAGAAAGAGGTCTTCCTTGGGCAATTGCAAGATCGAGTTTATCTGTAAGAGAATTAAAGAAATAGTATTTGAGTTTCAATTTAGTCATCATATCTGTAGATGACTGTTCAATAAGTGAAGCGTTGTTTATTGCAATTGAAGCGAGTGATGCAATTGTACTGATTTCTTCGCGTTCGTAATCTGTGTATTCGGCTATGTCGTTATCAAGAAGAATTCTTTCACCTAAAACTAAAAGCCCGTTTATTCTGTTTTTTAGCATAAGTGGAACCAAAAGTGAAGAATTCAGAGTTTTTAGCATTTTGAGAGTTTCATTATCCGCAGAAAATTCTTTTTCAATTTCTTGAATTGTGCATGGATTTGCAATTTCTGAAAATTTTTCTGCAATAGAGCTGTTTGTTGGAATTTTATATTCAATTGAAGAATCTACTGAAATTCCAGTGTAGTTGTCTTCGAGAACAAAACAGTTGCTGTCAAAACTTTTCATAACAAAAAGTCCAACACCTGTAACACGCATTTGAGCCATTGTTGTGTAAAGAATTGATTCAATAAGGGCTGGAAGTTCTATTTGAGCACTAAGTGAACGTGAAATTTCAAGCAACTGACGCAAATCATAAATAGTTTTTTCGTACATTGAAAAAACGCTGTCGACAGAGACTTTTACTGATTCTGAATTGTCTTTTGAACTATTCATTAATTTATTCTACTACTTTTATCTTTTGCATCGATTATAACATAATTCTTCATTATTTCAAGAAAAACGTTCCATTGCTGATATTGGCTTTCCATTATATTAGAATTATCGCGGTTTCGTGAAGATATCATAAGCACTTTTAAGTTCTGAATTACATCTGAACTTGGCTTTTTTGATTCTACAATTAAATCATCGATCTTTTTATTTAAAAAGTTTATATTATTTGTTTCGGTTTGGAGTAATTTTTTTGCTTCCTGATTTATTTGAGTGCAGAGATTTTTTAGCGTACTTTCAAAAGCCTGACTTTTGTGACTGTCGTGAATAAGTCCGGTTATATTTGCTTCGTCAAATTCATTTCCGCGATTGAATTTCTGTTCAAAAGCTTCAATTCTTTCCAAACTTTCGTTGCAGGCAAAAACCGTAGAAGAAAATTCAGTTTTATAAGTTGAATTATTAAACATTCCTTCGATTACTATATCGTTTAAAAGTGCTTTTACGTGTTCTTCATAAAAATTTTTTATAAAGGTCTTTAAAATTTGCATCGGGAAAACCCACATAAATCCGCAGGAAGTGCTGTGCATTAACTGATTGTTCAATTCTGAATTGTAGCCTTTTAACGTAAGAAGCGGCTTGTCTCCAAAAATCTGGTTAACTTCATCAGAAATTGTTTCATCTTGAATTTCGCTTTTAAGACGTTCTTCGTCTACACGGAAACGATCTTCCAGGTATGAGGCGTATTTTTGTCGGAAATTTTCTTTATAAGATGCGCGGTTTGGAACAAAAGAATTATCCTGTTTTGCAATTCTGATTAAAAGAATGAGAATTTCGTTTGTAAAAACGTGTTTTAAAAGTCCCTGAATTTTTTTTAGATTTTCTTTAAGATTTTGATTTTCTCTATCAGAAAGGTCCTTATGATTTTTTAGTTCAGCAAGGGCAAGAATTGCATTAAAAAGTGACGTTGAAATATCCATATCAGCAAGTACGTAATAAAGATCTAAAAACGAAGTTTCAAGTAAATCTGCTGGAACTGCTGAAAAGTGCGGCTGATAATTGTTTGCAGTTGAAAATGTGTTGTCAAAAATCTTGAGTGTCGAAATATAGGAAAATTTGCAGATGTCATTGAGTTGTCTTATTTTATCAAGAACCCGATCGATTTTTACAAATTCCATGCTGTTCATTTCTTTTACAACATTTTCGAGTTTGCGGTGTTCACTTTCAAAATATCTATTTAGAGATGAAGCTTTTTTTGCATTAGATTTTCGGTTTTCGTATTTAAGACTTTGTAGAACTTCCTGTTGCTGGGAAGAAAATCCTGTAAGAAGCAGTTGTTCTTCAAAATGCCGGCTTCGTGCAATATCTTCTGAGCAAATTGTCTGTGAAAGGATATCTTCAATATTTTTTGTGTTTACAAATAAAATTCTGATTGCTTCTGCAAAATTTGGCTGAACAAGGCTGTTTTTGTATAAAGTCGGGGCAATGGTTTTTAGTTCATTTTCAAGTTTTCTGATCATTTGTCTTTTTTTTACTTCGGGATGTGAGGACATAAAAATTGACTGGAAGAATTCAGTTAAACTTTGAAAAAACGCCATAAACTTATTTTATAAACTTAGATTATTTTGCTCAAGTTGAATATTTTTCCAAATTATGTGGACTTTTTTTATTTAGATGCTGCTTTATAATCTGATTAGAAAATTTTCTGAACTTTAAAATTAGTTTTTTGCAAAATCAGAAAGAATTTCTTTGTATTCTTTTACGCTGGATGCACTTACTATTTGTTTTCTTAATTGAGAACTTCCCTGCATTCCAGAAGTGTATGCACAGAATTTTTTTCGCATTTGCATACACGCAGATTTTTCTCCGTAAATTTCTACATTCATTTCAAGTTCTTTAAAGCCTGCACTGATTCTTTGCTCAAAAGTTTCTTTTGTGTATTTTCCGGAGAGCAAAAATTCTTTTGTTCTTTTAAAAAGAAAAGGATCGCCCATTGCACCACGTGCAAACATTATTCCATCAACGTTTGTCTGTTCAAACATTTTTAAAGTTGTTTCAGGAGAATTTGCATCTCCACTGCCAAAAACAGGAATTCTTCCGTCTATAAATTCTACTAATTGCCTTTGAAGTTCCCAATCAGCTTTTCCTGAATAACATTGAGCCTTTGTTCTTGCATGAATTGTAATTGCATCTGCTTTTGCATCTAGAGCCGCTTTTGCACATTCTTTCCAAGTTATATGCTCACTGTCCCAGCCGCTTCTGATTTTTATTGTGACAGGGACATTTTTGCGTTCTGGATGAGATTTTGTGTATTCAAGCGATGCTTTTTTTACTGCGCTAACAATTGAATAAAGACGCTCAGGCTCTTTTGTAAGCATACTTCCAGCACCACTTTTAGTGATTTTTGGAACCGGGCAGCCACCATTTATATCAATACATTCGCAGTCAGTTTTTTCAAGCACAATTTGCGCTGCTTCTGACATAACTTCTGGATTTCCACCAAAAATTTGTACTGCATAAGATTTTTCCAACGGAGAGCGTGTCATTAAATCCAAAGTCTTTATGTTTCCACGCACTAAGGCTTCTGCACTTACCATTTCTGTTGTACAAAAACTCGCACCGCATTCTATACACAAACTGCGAAACGCTCTGTCGCTGTAGCCGGCAATTGGAGCAAGAAATAAATTTCCGCTTAGTTCAAGGGTTCCTATTTTTACAGGATGATACCAAGACATATTTTATTCATCTTCAGGAAGCTTGAAAACTTTGCAACTGTTTGTCCAAAGTTGTGCAGCAAGTTTTTCAATATCAATATCAAGCATTTCTGCAAGAAAATTTGCGGTTGCAGGAAGCATAGCCGGCTTTGTTCTTTTCTTTTCTCTGTATTGGGCAGGAATCATAAAAGGACTTTCTGTTTCGATGAGAATTCTGTCAAGCGGAATATTCATAACAGTTTCGTGAAGATTTTTTGTATTTCTGTAAGTAAGATTTCCTGCAAATGAAAAATACACATTCATATTTGCATCAAGGCATTTTCGTGCGTATTCTGCATCTTCGCTATAACAGTGAAAAATTGCTCCACTGTCAGGCAGACGATCCTGGAGAATTTCAAAAATATCTTTTCCGGCATTTCTATTGTGAATAATTACAGGCAGATTGTGTTTTTGTGCAAGTTCGAGTTGAGTTATAAAAAGTTCAATCTGGTTTTTTTTATCGCCGTACTGTTTAAAATAATCAAGTCCGGTTTCTCCGATGGCAACAACGTTTGGAAGTTTTATATTTTCTTCAATATCTTGAATCCAATGTGCTCCAGGATTTGTAACTTCTGAAGGTCCAACTCCGACTGCATGAAAAATTCCTTTCTGAAACTTGAGATATTCATATTCTTTTTTAAACGCAAGAAGCGAATTGTTTATGGAAATAATTCTTGTAACACCGGCTTTTTTTGCTTGTAAAATAACGCGGTACTGTTCTATAGGGTCATCATAAATCAACCCTATATGGGCATGAGTATCAAAAAAATGCATGGCTTTCTTCCTTAACTTTTGTTTTGTGCGGAATTGCAATTTAATTCCGTAAAATAAAAAGCAGTGATTTCAGCGAAAGGATTTGTTTGCAAAAATCACTGTCTCCTAAAAAGTAAATCTGTTGTTTTGAAATGTTTATACCGATAAAGATAGCATAGGAAGTTTTTATCGTCAACTTTATTTGATATTCGTTTTTTTGATGATAAAAAACGAATCTTTTGAAAGTGATTTTTTTTGAAAAATTATGAAAACTTAATTTTTTTTATACCAATATTATATTTTGCCGCTTATAGAAAAATCACAGTTTTATTTAAAATTGACATAAAACAAAGTCTTTTGTTATACTTATTCAATTGCACTGAAATAGAGACGTTTTTTTTAGTTTTGATTTTAACTATGAAAGTAATGATAAAGTGAATCTTTAAAAATTCAATTTTAGAGATGTTCTGAATTGTATTTGCTTTATTTCTTTAAGGAAGGCATATTTTGGCACGTACACGAAAATATAAAAAAATTGAAAAGAGTTTCGTTTCTCGGCTAAGAAATTCTTTTAAATCTTTTTTTGTAAAACTTGGTCATTTTTTTGTACGTATTTTTAAATTTTTTGACGGCAAACTTACAATTATGATAGTTCCTCACAGCGAGGGCAAAGTTTTTAATATTCAAACAAATGTTTTTGCGCTTGTTTTAGGTTCTTTTTTGATTGTGGGCGTTGCAGGTTCATTTGTATATTTTAACCACAGAAATGCAGGCAGTAGTGCAGAAATCAGTAGATTAAAAGATGAAAACCGTGAATCTTTGGCAAGTTTGGATGAACTTCGCGATGAAAATAATAATTTGCTTCAGTCCGCAAAAAGATTTCAGGATTCTTTAAGTCAAACGCTTTCTTTACTTGGAATAAATCAGAGTTCAAGTGCTTCAAAAACTTTTGGAAAGAACAGTGACCTTTCTTCACTTTTTGACACTCAGGATATAGTGTCTGGCTCTTTAAAAGAAACCGCTGATGTTCGTCAGCTTACAGCTTATCTTGAAAGTGCAGTTCATCCGGTTGAGCAGATTGGAAAGATGCTCGAAAATCAGGGAACTTTATTTACTGATATTCCAAATGTGTGGCCGGTAAAAAATGGAATTGGTCATATTTCAATGGCTTTTGGTCAGAATGTGCATCCGATTACTCAGCAGTGGTATATTCACAAAGGATTAGACTTTTCTACTTATCGAACTGGAGATCCAATTATTGCAACTGCAAATGGGCAGGTTGTTTCTGCGAGTTATGACGAAAGTTTTGGAAATTATGTGATTATAAAGCACAAGTACGGAATTTATACTCGCTATGCACATATGTCTACAATCCGCGTGCACAAGGGCGAAACAGTAACACAGCGACAGGTTATTGGTACAATAGGCAACACAGGACTTACAACAGGACCTCATCTGCATTATGAAGTTCATATTGGTTCTGATGTTGTGGATCCAGCAAAATATATTAACGTAAAATAAAATACATGGCAGTTTTTAACGAAGACATTTCACTTAACAGCATTATTGGAAAAGGTTCTTCAATAAAAGGCAATCTAAAAATCAATGGATTTGTTAGAATTGACGGAGATTTAGACGGCAACCTTGAAACTTCGGGAAATGTTATTATTGGTGAAAGTGCAAGAATTCTTGGAAATATTGAAGCAAAGTCAGTTTCTGTTATAGGCGGAATTGTTTATGGAAATATAATTGCTCCAGAATCTGTAAAACTGCTTTCTTCGAGTGTTGTAATTGGCGATGTGCAGACACACAGGCTTCAGTCTGATGAAAAAGCTATTATTAACGGTCATTGCATTTCGCTTTCTGAAGAATCTGCTTACGAAAGTACTGTTCTTGACTGGCAGAATCAAAAGGCGATTCAGGAAAAATCAATTCAGGTTTAAAAATGGCTGTAGATGGCATAAGTTCTAGTTCAAGTCTTTATTTTGCTGCAACACAAATGGCTGGTCAGGCGGCGGCTTCTAAAACTCAAAAAAATAAAAAATCTGAAAAAATAAAAACATCTTTTTCAAATGCTCTTGAAAAAAGTCAGGCAGAAAACGCTTTGATTCAAGAAGGTTTTCCTCCTGAAATTTTGGGAATGGAAACTGAGGAAGCGGCAATATATTTGCGTGATGAAGTTGATATTGCGGGCGATAAACTTGCAGATTTTCAAACACCGGAAAATTTTGCTGATTATCGTCGTAAACTTTCGCAGTTTTTTAAATTTCTTGAAAAAAATAATTTTCAGGTTAAGAAAAAGGAGCGCAGGGGATTTAATATAAAAGGAAAGCCTCTTCCGCCAAGAGTTCAAATTCGTGTAATAAATGAAAAGCTCGATGAAATGGCGCGATATTTGCTTTCATCGCATAAAGATAAACTTTTTATGCTTTCAAAAGTAGATGAAATAAAGGGTTTGCTGGTAAATCTTCTTGGTTAAGAAATTTAAAACTAAAAAAATGCAAAACAAAACTGAAGAGAAAGTCTTGAAATAAAAAATGAAACTTTTTCTGAACAAAAAATGAGGAAAGAAAATGTCTGATCTTTTTGAAAATGAATTAGATAAAGATAACGTGGATCTTTCAACTTTGGAAGATAACGAAGGAACAGAAGACAATTCTTCTGAAACTTTTGTTTTTCCAAGTGAATTATATAAATTAAAACTCGAGTATTCCTGCGAGGGAATTTATGCAACTTTGCCTCAAGGAATAAAAATAAAGACGGGCGATTTTGTTATTGTTTCAACAAGATACGGTGCTGATCTTGCACGAAATTTAGGAAGGGCAAATGTTCCCGTGGGAATTAAGCCTGGCGATGTAATTGAAATTATACGAATTGCAAATGAAAATGATTTAAAAAATGCGAAAGAACTTCTTGAAAAAGAAAAGTCAGCGTTTGATATTTTTAGAGAAAAAGTAAATGCTCATCATCTTGATATGAAGCTTGTTTCGGTACATTTTCTTGTAGGCGAGCAAAAGGCTTTGTTCTTTTTTTCAAGTGATAATCGTGTTGATTTCAGGGAACTTGTAAAGGATTTAGTTTCTGTTTTTAAAATGAGAATTGAGTTGCGGCAGATTGGTGTGCGTGATGAAAGTAGAATTACAGGTGGACTTGGTGTTTGCGGGCGGCCTTATTGTTGCCATTCCGTAAGTGATAAATTGCGTCCTGTTAGTATAAGAATGGCAAAAGAGCAGAATTTGAGTTTAAATTCTACAAAAATAAGCGGGCAGTGCGGAAGACTTTTGTGCTGTCTTAGTTATGAATATGACTGGTATTCTGAAGCAAGAAAAAGTCTGCCAAACGAAGGAATTAGACTTTTTTATGATGGAACAAATTTCCGCGTTATTGAAGTGAACCCTATAACTTCAATGGTAAAAATGTCTGGGGAAGACGGAAGACTTTTGGAAATAAATGCAAAGCGATTTGTGCGCGAAGGAAACCGTTGGAGAATTAATTAAATTTTTTTTATTTGCTTCAAAAAACTTTGCTATTTTAAAACGGCAATAAAAGTTTCTTCGTCGCCAGTAAATTTCGTTTTGCTAAAATCTGCATAAAATTCTACAGAAGAAAAACCTGCATTTTTTGCATAAGATTTAATTTCTTCTGGCATAATTTTTGTTATTTTGTAGTCCTCAAAAATGTTTAGAACTTTGCCATTGCCAGTTTCAAGATTCATTGAAATTGTATTTTTACCGTTGTCGTTGCAAATTTCTGTAAAAAGTTTTGAGCGGACACTCTTTTTTTCGCTAATCTGGGAAAGCATTTTATTTTCAAATTTCTTAAAATTTAAAAGTTCAAGAACAAGAACTCCGCCTTTTGAGAGAAGAGTTTTGCAATCTGCAAAAAATTTTGGAAGTTCATCTTTTTGTAAAAATATTAGTCTGCTGTTTAAAACTGAAATTATATTATAAAATTCCGGCGTAAGAAATTTCGACATTTCCTTGTGATTCATTTGAAAAAATCTAATTGCCATTAATTGCGTGCGTCGGTGAAGATTTGCTGCTTCAAGCAAGAATGGATCTTCTTCAAGTGCAGTAATATCGAATCCTTGTTTTGCAAGTCGCGTTTCAAAAAGTCCGGTTCCGCAAAAAATTTGTAAAAATTTGACGGGGTTTTTATAATGAGCTACGAGCGTTTCATAAAATTTTGTTTGATTTTCTGTGATTGGAAAAAGTTCTTCATAATATTCTACAAGATTTTTAATTGATTTCATACAAAAATTATAAATCTAAAAATGATGAATTTGCAAATATTTTAAATAACAGGGAATTTTTTTTTAGAAAATTTGACACTTTTTCTAGAGATTTTTTTTTCAAATCACTAAAAAAAGAAATTCACTGCTTATAAAGATGAATTTCACACGAATTTCACATACTTATCAACAAGTTATGCACAAACTGTGGATAACTTTGATTTTTTTATATTTATGGCTGTGGATAAGTCTTGCTTAGTAAGATTTTAGTCTTCTTCGGTGAATTTTTTTTTGCATTGTGATATTATGCTTTTTATGGGCAGTAAAATTTTAATTGCAGGAATTTCTTTTTTAGTTGTTGGGCTGATTTTTTTTGTGGCTGCAATTTATTTAAAATATGCAAAGTCTTTTAAGGAAATTTCTGTTGCAAAGCCTTCATCTGTGATTTTTTATATCATTGGTGCTGTAACTTTTCTTTTGGGAATTCTTATTTTGATTTTTAAAAATGAATTTTCTAAGTTTACGTTTGAATTGCTTATTTTTATATATTTGATTTTTATTGCATTTGTATTTTTATTGTTTACATTTTTGTTAAAGAAGGGAAATTCTGATGACTCAAAACATTCATAACGTTAAGGCGAGCACTCTTTATAAGCGTGAACATAAGGCTGATTACGGCAAGGAAAAAATAGAAATTCTTTACGAAGATAAAGACATTATTGTAATTGAAAAATCTTCTGGATTGCTTTCCGTTCCGTATCCTGGAAGCAAGGTTCGTACGGCACTTTCGATTCTTGAAAAAATTATGAGGGCAAAAGGAACTTTTTCTCAAAATCATAGGCCTTTTGTAGTTCATAGGCTTGACCGCGATACAAGCGGCGTTATGATGTTTGCGCTGAATGAGCAGGTTCAGAAAAAAATTATGGAAAACTGGCAAAAGATGGTTACTGAAAGGTTGTATCATGCTGTGGCTGAAAATCCGCGCGATAAAAATAAAATTCTTTTGGACGATGAAGGAACTATAAATCTTCCTTTGGCACAAAATGCCTATCACGTTGGATATGTAAAAAACAAATCTGATGATAATGCTAAAACTGTAAACGCTGTTACAAATTATAAAATTTTGCTTCGTGGAGAAACACATACACTTTTTGAACTTTCTCTTGAAACTGGTAAAAAAAATCAGATTAGAGCACATCTTGCTTCTTTAGGATATCCGCTTGCCGGAGATGAAAATTACAGGGCAAAAACTGATCCGTTTGGGCGGCTTGCATTGCACGCAAGAACTTTAGCTTTTGTGCATCCGATTACGGGTAAGAAAATGAGATTTGAAGTTCCAGAAGATAAGGCTTGGGATGAATATGTAAAAAAGGGAGAATCTAATCCAAAAACTCCAATTTGGTACGATAAAAAATTTTCTGAAGAAATTAAAAGAAAATCTGAAAAAATTCAGTCTAATGGAGAGCGACGCCTTCCAAAAAAAGTTCGAAGTCATATGGATTTTATTTCACAGGGGAAAATTTTCGGACGTTCGTAGTTTTTTTACAAATTTTATTCTCCAGAAAGAGCGGCAACAGGATCTAGTTTTGCGGCTCTCGATGCGGGACTTAATCCGAAGAAAATTCCTACAAAAACTGAAAAAATAAAAGAGATAATGCAGGATTCCCAGCTGATTATATAGGACTGTGACTGAACAAATTCTACAGAAAGGCTTATAAAAATTCCAATCACAATTCCGATTGCACCGCCTAGTAAAGTAAGACTTGCTGATTCAACTAAAAATTGCTGCTTGATTTTTGAGGGACTTGCTCCGAGTGCCTTTCTAATGCCGATTTCCTGCTTGCGTTCAGTAACAGTTACAATCATTATGTTCATAATTCCAATTCCGCCTACAAGAAGTGAAATTGCAGCGATTGCCGAAAGCATTATGCTTAAAGTTCCGGTGATTGAACTCATTTGAGAAATCATTGTTTGCATTGAAGTTACACTGACTGAGCCTTCTGTGCCAGATTTTTCTTCGCAGTAAGATTCAAGTTTTTCTGTAAGTTCTGAAGCTTTTTGATTTGATATTGACTGAACCATAATTTGCGATGCTGAAGGATTCGGAGTGATTTTTTTTGCATAAAATCCTCGCGGAATATAGCAGCCGCTTGTTGAATTTTCCATTCCTGAACTTTGTTCTTTTAAAACTCCTGCAACTTCAAAATTAAAAGGAACGCTGCTTGTCACTAAAAGAATTTGCTTTCCTGTAGCGTCACCGTTTGGAAATAAGGAAGATGCAATGTCGCTTCCAAGTATGATTTTTTGAAGTCCCATTGCTTCGTCAGTAACAGAAAAATAATTTCCCTGCTCAATTTCAAGTCCATAAGATTCCAGATAGTTTGTTTCAATTGCTGTGCAGGATGTGCTTACGCTTGTGCTTCCGTAACTTAGAGTTGCGTTCAGCGAATTTTTATACCAGATTTTTTTTATATCTTTCAATTGACCAAACATATCCTCGCGGAAATCTTCATCAAATTTTAGAGTTACAGCATCGCGGTTTCGACGCATAAAACCTGTGCTTATGCTGACCATATCAAGTCCTGAAGAACCGAAAGTGTCCTGAATTTTTTTTGTTGAACTTTCACCCATGCTCATAATCACAATTACGGAAGCAACTCCGATTATAATTCCCAAAAGAGAAAGAAAAGTGCGTATTTTATTGCGCTTAAAATTAGAAATTGCATTTAAAAAATCTTCAAGCATTTTTGTTTCCTAAAATGATTGCGGAATTTGTTCTTCATCAGACTGAATTAGTCCGTCGAGAATTTTTATGCATCGTTTTGAACTTGAGCCTACACGAGGATCGTGAGTAACAATTACAACTGTAGTTCCGCTGGAATTTATTTCCCAAAAAAGTTTCATCACTGATTTTCCTGTTTCACTGTCTAAAGCGCCAGTCGGCTCGTCGGCAAGAATAATTTTTGGTTTTGTAACAGTTGCCCTCGCTATTGCAACGCGCTGTTTTTGTCCACCGGAAAGTTCGTAAGGATGATGATGAAGCCGGTCGCTAAGCCCTACTTTTTCAAGTGCATCTTTTGCCATTTTTATACGTTCACTGTGTTCAATTCCGGCATATCGCAAAGGAAGCATTACATTTTCTAAGACTGTCATTGAAGGCAGAAGAAAATACTGCTGAAAAACAAAGCCTACGGTTTTATTTCTTAGAACAGCTAAATCTTTTTCGCTCATTTTTGCAGTTTCTTTTCCATTTATTTTTACAGTTCCCAGGCTTGGGCGATCGAGACATCCAATCATATTCATACAAGTTGATTTTCCTGAGCCGGAAGGTCCCATAATCGTTACAAATTCACTTTGATTTATATTAAATGAAACATCCCGCAGTGCATAAACCTTTGTTTCGCCCATTTGATAAATTTTTTTTACGTGTTCAAGAGTGATTACGGAATTTTTACTATCCATTTGGACCTCCTGGTGGCGGACCACCTGCGCCTCTTTCTGGACCTCCTCCACCGTTTCTTCCTGGACCTCCGCGATTGAATCCTGAAGATTTTGGAGCTGTCTGCTGAAGTAAAACATCTCCTTCTCTTAAATCGCCTTCAAGAATTTTTACATAGTCGCCACTGTAAGGAACAACTTTTACGCTTATTTTTTCGCCAGTTTTTGCTTTTACAACAAAGGCTTGCCCATTTTCTCTGCCAACTGCATACCTTTCAACAAGAGTAAAAGTTTCGTCTGGACTGATTTTTATGCTTCCAGAAAATGAAAAATTTGGAAGAATTGTTTTTGGATAGTCATCGATTCTAACGCGCACATTTACTACGGTAGCACCGCGTGATGTAACTTCTCCGATTGCAGGCCAGCTTACAACGTAGCCTTCTATAGTTCCATCATAGGCTGGAAAAGAAAATTCAACTTTTTGTCCTTCAGCAAGTTTTGCAACATCAGTTTCAGCAACTTCAACATCAGCAATTAAATACGAAATATCAACCAGTTTTCCAACAGAATCTTTTGCTTCAAGCGAATCGCCTACAGAAACATCAAGATCTGCAATAATTCCGTCAAATGTGGCAGAAACCTTGCGCTCTGCAATTTTTTGAAGTAAAGAAAGCCGCTCTGTTTGCATAAGTGCAAGTTCTTTTTTAGAACCGCTGATTTTTGTAGTTTCCATATCGTAA
The DNA here is from genome assembly GCA_963601995.1 of bacterium. Classification (GTDB taxonomy): domain Bacteria; phylum Spirochaetota; class Spirochaetia; order Treponematales; family Treponemataceae; genus Treponema_D. The sequence goes on from CAVCIJ010000091.1 coordinate 17,114, forward strand.
TCGTGCTTTGCAAGATTGTACTGCTGAGTTGTGTCATCAAGTTGAATTATAATATCACCTTTTTTTACAGAATCGCCTTTTTGCACATAAACTGCCATAACTGTTCCGTCAGAAAGTGCCTGAAGCGTTTGTTCCTGAGCTGCGCTTACAACTCCGGCAATGCTGATTGTGTTGCTGTAAATTTCCTGTTTTACGATGTAAGTTGTTTCTGAAGAACTTTCTTTTACCGAAATTATTTTCCTGATTCCAAGAAGCAGCACAAAAATCAAAATGAGTGCAGCTAAAATAATAAAAACTATTTTTACTTTTTTTGATTTAAAGATTTTTTTCATTTTATAAGTTCCTCGTCTCTGTTAAAAAGTTGCATTGTATTGTTATTGTAAATTATCAGTTCAATGTCGTTTATTATGCACTGAATTCTGTAATTTTCCTTGTTGGCCTTTGCACTTTTATATTCACTTTCTGAAATCAGTCCGCGCTCGTAGTAAATTGCCATATCTTTTTCAAGCTGATTGTAAAGTTCGTAAGTTTCAAGATTTTTGCTCTTGTTAAACTGAATGTCACTCAATTCTGATTGTTGACTTATTACTGTGGTTTCGTAAACATTTTCTGCATTTTTTATAGAAATTTCTTCCTGCTGAGCTTCAAGTTTCTTTTGTTTTTTTGAAATCGATGAAAGGGCAAATTCTTTTGGAACAAGAGAAATTCCAAATTCATAAACTGGATTAAAATCATTTACAGGAAGCGAAACTCCAAAATTTGCAGTAAGTCCTGTTTCGTTCCAGGTTAGCGAAGTTCCAGCGTCAATTGTGTCAGCAGAATAATCTGAACGAATTTCATTTTCAAAAGTATAGCCGGCATTTGCTTTTATAGAAATTGCTTTGTCGGCATCGCGGACTTTTTGATTGATTGAATGTTCCCAGACTGCATTTTCAATTTGAGTAAAATTTTCTTTTGCAAAAGAATCAATATTAAGCACTTGAATTTGAGGAATTTCCTGAGGTAAAAAATCCAGTGCATTTTCGCTTTCAAAGTCAATTCCGCATTTTGAAGCAAAAATTTTAACCTGACGTAAAAGATTATGTTCGTACTGTTCAACTTTGTGCTGGTCGGAAAGAACTTTCATTTGTGCAAGTCGATATTTTGAAGAAGCTGAAGTGTAGCCTTGAGTTTTTATCTGTTCAAAATCCAATGTGTCTTCATACAAGTCATTTTGCGAAGATTCCACAGATGCGGCAATTTCATACAGATTTTTGAGTTCTTCATAAAATTCAGTTTCCGTAGAAACAAATCCGTTTTGAAGACTTCTTTGCATTTCAAGAAGTTCGCGTTCAGATTTTTCTAAGGTGATTTTTCTGTTTGCCATAGAATTTGAAAAAATGTCAGCAGACAAAGAAAGAGATGTGTTTGAAATATTAGATTGATTTTCAAATTCAACATCAAAAGAAACGCTGAATGTTAAATTGCTTGCCTGTGGAAGCGAAAAAGATGCTGACGGACTGAACGAAATTTGTGGTGAAGGGTCAAACTGAATTTTTACGGTTCCTGAAGAAAATTTTATATTGAAATCATTTTCGATTTTTGTGTAATGATTCTGTAGAATTTGGTTTTCAATTTGTGCTGAAAGTTTTGAAAGTGTCAGACTGTTTTGGAAATAAGATTTAAGCAGGCTTTCTACAGTTTCAGCGCAAAAGACATTTGGAAGCGCAAAAAAAACTGAGATAAAAACAAAGATTTTTTTTATTGATTTTTTCATAAGCATAGTCTACGTAAAAACAAGTAAAAATTCATAAAGAAACAAAAATTTTTTATTTTTTTTAAGACGAGGATTTTTGTATTTTGCGACTTTAGTTAATATTGGCAATTTGTACTTTTTGAATCATTTTTGTTGTGATATTATGATTTAACGTTTTTAAATGTGTCTTTATCAATAAAAGTTTAAATTTTGATTTTTACGGGAGAGAATTATGAAATCGATTTGGAGCAAAAATCCGGCAGAAAAATGGGAAGATGCTTTTCCAATAGGAAACGGACGGCTTGGGGCAAAATTTTTTGGAAAAATCGGGCACGAATCAATTTTGCTAAACGAAGAATCTGTCTGGTCTGGACCATACACAAATCGTAACAATAAAAATTCTTCCAGTGAATTAAAAAATATCAGGCATTTAATGGAAATTTCGCGTTTTGAAGAAGCACAGGAGCTCGTTTACGAAAGTTTTACGGCTTTACCAGAAAATCAAAAATTTTATGAAAGTGCAGGTTCTCTGGAAATTGATTTTTATGATCCGGAACATTATGCACTTGAAGGACCTTTTTCTTCAAGAAAAAATTCTTTTGAGGCAATTTCAAATTACAGACGCGAACTTGATTTAGAAGCTGCGGTTTGCAAATCTGTTTTTACAACAGAAATTTCCTGTGGCAGCGAAAGTGAGTTTTCAAGTTCAGGTTCAAGCAGCGTAACTTATACACGAGAAGCTTTTGTAAGTGCATCGGCTGATGTTCTTGTTTTAAGAGTTTCGGCGAGCGTTCCAAAATCAATTTATTTCAGGGCAAAACTTGATGCAAAAAAGTCATTTGAAAAATATTCGCTTGCTGACGACACTCTGGTTCTTAACTGCATAGACGGAATTCCGTACAGCATAATGATGAGTGCTGTTAATTACGGTGGTAAAACTCTTATTCGCGGTGATAATCTTATAATTGAAAGAGCTGATGAAGTTCTTCTTTTTGTAGATATTGAATCAGCGTACAGAAAAAATCATTATAGAAAACGTGGCGGAAATGTTTTTAAGCGCAGAACTTCTCTTGCAAAATGGAGTGCAGATTTAGCATTGAAAAAAATTTGCTTTGCTTCATCAGATCAGTATTTGCATTTAAAAAGTGAACATATTGATTCTTTTTCGCATATTGAAAACAAACAGAATTTTTCTTTAAACACAGATGATAGCGATGTTTGCCTTGAAGAACTTTTTGCTGACAAAAAAAATGAAAATAAACTTGCGGAATTTTATTGGAATTATTCAAGATATGCTTTTATTTCAAGCACTAGAAATCCAGGAACTTTACCAAGTTTAAAAAAAGGACTTTGGTATAATGGAAGCGAAAGTGAAGAAGAAAGAAAATTCGATTTAAATTGTGCACTGAAAATTTGTTTTCCAGGTTCACTTTTGGGCTGCGAAGAACTTGATGAGAAATTTTTAAAGTTTGTAAAAGAAAATTTTGCTAAGGGAAGAAAAACTGCGGAATCAATGTATGGAACAATCGGTTATGCGTGTCATACAAAAACTGATATTTGGGGCGATTCTGCACCAGACGGAAGTGATTTGCGATCTTCGTACAACGTTACCGGCGGTGCTTTTATAGGAAAATACATTGGTGAATATTTTGAATACTGTCAGAATAGAAAAGTTTTAAAAAAGTATAAAAATGCTGTTAAGACAATCTGTGAATTTTATTCAAATTATATGCTTCTTGTAGATGATAAAAGGCATTTTGTTTTGAGTCCTTCATTTAGTAATGGAATTAAAAATAATGACGGAACTTGTCGCTTTATTTGCGTAGAACATTTGCAGAACAACAAGTCTATAAAAGATTTATTCAGTCTTTTTCTTGAATTGCTGAATGCACAGAATGTTTCAGAAAGTGATAATCTTATTCTTGCGTGCAAAAGCATTCTTGAAAAAATCAAAATAGAAAATTGTAGTGATGAAAATATTCTTCTTGAAAAAGATTACGAATATAAGAAACCAGAAGATTTAAATATTGAAAATATAAACGATTTTGCAGAAATGACGAATCTTGTGGTTTCGAGCAAAATTGAAGAAAATCGGGCTGCAATTTATTTGCTTCCAGCTTTGCCTGAAAAATGGAGCGAAGGAAGTTTGTCTGGAATAAATTTAAAAGGAAATATTCTTATAAATCTTTCTTGGTCTGAAGGAAAAATTAAGAGTGCAAATGTTTACACACGTTCCGGAAAAAAATTTATAGAAGAAATTACAGTCTGCTACAAGGGAAAAAGATACAATGCCCGATTAGTTGACGGTACCTTAGATTTGATGAATGTTCTTCCAACAACAGTTTAATTTTGCCTGCGGATTTTTTGTTTTTTTGAAAAACTTCAGAGGCAGTCAATAAATAATAATTCTCATTTTTCTTGTAAGCACATAAAATTTGTGCTAAACTTGCGAAAACTTTTTGGAGGACAAAATGTTAAAGGGACGCCACGTTATAGAGCCTGGTGATTTAAGCGTTAATGAAGTTGAAGAAATTTGTTCTTTGGCAGAGCAGATGATTGTTGATCCAGAATCATTTCAAGATGTGTGTCGCGGGAAAATTCTTGCGACACTTTTTTTTGAGCCGAGTACTAGAACGCGACTTAGTTTTGAAGCGGCAATGTTGCATCTTGGCGGAACTGTAGAGGGCTTTGCAGATGCAAATTCTACATCTTCTACAAAAGGCGAAACTTTGGCTGATACGATTCGTGTGGTAAGTTCATATGTTGATGTAATTGCAATGCGTTCTCCTAAAGAGGGAGCTGCTCTCCTGGCTTCAAATTTTAGTCCTATTCCAATAATAAATGCTGGCGACGGCGGACATTATCATCCTACGCAGACTTTAACTGATTTACTTACAATTCGTCAGCTTAGAGGCGGTTTTGAAGGCCATACAATTGGTTTTTGTGGAGATTTGAAATTTGGAAGAACAGTTCATTCTTTAACAAAGGCAATGAGCCGCTACAAGAACAATAAATTTATTTTTATTAGCCCTGAAGAACTTAAAGTTCCAGAATATATTACTGAAGGAATTTTAAAGCCTGCTGGAGTTGAATTTATTACAGCAGAACGTCTTGAAGATGTAATTGGTGAACTTGATATTCTTTATATGACACGTGTTCAAAAAGAAAGATTTTTTAACGAACAGGATTATGTGCGCTTAAAGGACAGTTACATTCTTGACCACGAAAAAATGAAACTTGCAAAAGAAGATATGATTGTTCTGCATCCGCTTCCGCGCGTAAATGAAATTGCTCCTGAAGTTGACAACGATCCGCGTGCCGCATATTTTAAGCAGGTTCGTTACGGAATGTTTGCAAGAATGGCTTTGATTGCGAAAGTAACAGGCTGCCTTTGATGCAGGCGGCGCGCTGGTACTTGTGATTTTACAGTGCGAAAAAGAAAAAATTCTTTTGTAAATGCGAGGTGTATAAAAATGCTTAATATTGAAGAAATAAAAAATGGTCTTGTAATCGATCATATTCAAGCTGGTTCAGGCTGGAAAGTTTTTAAATGGCTTGGGCTTGATAAGGCTCCTTATACAACAGCTTTGATTGTTAATGCGCAGTCAAAAAAATCTGGAAAAAAAGACATTATCAAAATCGACAATATTATAAATATTGATTACAGCGTACTTGGTTATCTTGATTCAAATGTTACTGTAAATGTGATTCAAGACGGAAAAATTGTCCGCAAAATTAAGATGGAACTTCCAGAAAAAGTTGAAGGCGTTATGGAATGCAAAAATCCGCGTTGTATTACAATTACAGAACATTACGTGCCACAGGAATTTCATCTTGTAAACAGAGAAAAAAGGCAGTATCGCTGCGTTTACTGTGATGCAATTTATAAGGCTGGAGTTATTGGAAAAATTTCGGAAGATTAAAAGATGAAAACTCTTGTTTATAATGCAAAAATTGTTGATAAAAATACGGATAAGAAAGGCGCAGTTTTAATAGAAGGATCTAAAATTAAAAATGTGATTTTTTCTGCTCAGGAAATTCAAAAATATCTTGATGACAAAAAAATCCAGAAATTTGATGCAAAAAATTTGACTTTACTTCCGAGTTTTATTGATATGCATGCTCATTTTAGAGATCCAGGACAAACACAAAAAGAATGTATTGAAAGTGGCTGTGAGGCTGCTGCGGCTGGCGGTTTTGGAACATTAGTTTTAATGCCGAATACAGTTCCCGTTGTTTCAAGTGCAGAAGAAGCTAAACTAAATAACGAAAAGGCAAAAAAAACAGGTCTTGCTGATGTTATTCAAAGTGTGAGCATTACTTCGAGATTTGATGGAAAAACTATTTCTCATCTTGAATCTTTAAATGCAAAAGAAATTCCTCTTATTACAGAAGATGGCAAGGAAGTTGCTGATTCAAATGTTATGCTTGAAGCAATGAAAATTGCTTCAAAAAAGAAAATAATTGTGAGTTGTCATTGCGAAGATCCAAGTCTTGCAGCTGCAGCGCGTCCTTTTAGGCAGAATGCACTTAAATTTCTTTCTGAGGGAAATAAAGGAAAGGCGGTAGAAGAATTAAAAAATGCAAATAAACTTTTGGCTCTTGCAGAAGACAGTGCTACAGTCCGCAATATTTTAATTGCAAGACAGGCAAAAAATCACCTGCATTTATGCCACGTTAGTACAAAAATTTGTCTTGATGCAGTGCGCAAATCTAAAAAAGAAGGCATAAATGTAACTTGCGAAATTACACCTCATCATATTGGTCTTAGCGGAGAAAAAGCACCGAATATTTTTGAAATTGTAAATCCGCCGTTGCGTACTGAAGAAGATCGTCTTGAGTGCATTAAGGCTTTGCTTGATGGAACTGCTGATGTTATTTCAACTGACCATGCACCTCACACAACTGAGGATAAAAAAAACGGTTCTCCGGGATTCAGCGGTCTTGAAACTGCGTTTGCAGTTTGCTTTACAACGCTCGTAAAAGAAAACGGAATGAATTTAAAAGATTTAAGTGAAAAAATGAGTGCGCGTCCTGCTGAACTTTTGGGCTTAAAAAAAATCGGCTTAATAAAAGAAGGCTTTGATGCGGATTTTGTTCTTGCTGATACTGAAAAAGTTTGGACTGTAAAAGGCGAAAATTTTCTTAGTAAAGGAAAATATTCGCCTTTTGAAGGAAAAAATCTTACGGGAAAAATTGAAGCTACATTTCACAAAGGAAAGCTTGTTTTTGATGGAAAACTTTGCTTGAAATAACAAAAAATGCAGTTCATTACAGAGAGTTTTTTGTGATGAACTACATTTTTTTTCTAAAGAAATTTATTCTGCTTTTAAGGCATCTGAAAAAAAAACATTTTCAAAATGCCTCTAAAAATTCTAGTATTTTAGTTTGTTGTTGTTTTTACGACAGTATTCTTCCCATTCAGAATCGTCCATTGTATAAGTTCTAAATCTTAATCCGCCATATTCAACAAGGCTGTTTACATAATATTCACTTCCTTCAACAATGCGCTGCGAATTAAGTCCAGTACTGTTCATATATCGCACAGGAATCATATTGTAATTTTGTAAAAGACCTTTTTCTATTGCAGCAAGAATTGTATTTCTTGTATTTGAAGGTGCATTTGAATAAGTTGTGGAATTAAGTGCTGTATGCCATTCAAAATATGACATTGTAATATCTTTTTGATCAATTCTGATTGTTAATTTTTCTTTTTCTGGATCAAATCCGTATTCCTGCAAAGCGTCCTTTGTACAGTAGCACCATGTAACTCCGTAAGGATCAAACGCTGAACCGCCCCACGCTGTCATTGAAACATCAACATTTCCTTTTTTCATATTGCTGTAATAATCCTGATCAGTAACCTGATTGATTAAAATTTTGCCTTCAAGTTTTGTTTCTTCTACAGCAGCGTTTATACAGTCCTGAAGAAAATTTACGCTACGCATATTAGTTTCTTCGGCATTGTAAGTGTGAAAATCAATTTGTATTGTTTCTTCAGGCAGAATATCGCCGCAAGAAAGCGCTTTGTCGTAAGCAGCAAGCATATAAACTGACGCCAAATCTTTGTCGTAAGCAGAAATTTCGTCTTCGCTTTCTGCATTGTAAACTTCACACAAAGTTTGCTTTGCCTGCGGAGTTTCGCGGTAAAGTTCTCCAGATTCAGGGTCAGCAACATAAAGATAATTTAAAAGTCCAAGACCAATGTCAGAAGATGGCGTAATCGTATCCACATAATTCTGCCGATCAAGCGCGTATGAAATTCCCTTTCTAAAATCAAGATAAGAAATCATAATGTGATTAAAGCCATTTGTGTTTTCGTTTTTTAATTTTTCGCGGTCAATATTAAAACTCAGTTTCCATGTATAAGAACTTGGCGTGGTTTGCCTGAAATTGCTGTTTCCGTAAATTTTTAAATCGTTTGCAGTAAGACCAATTTCATCAAGTTTTCCCTGCAAAAATAAATTCAGGCAGGTTTGATGCTCATTTATGTACTGAATATAAAAATTTGTTGTCTGATATTGATTTTTATGTTTTCCGTCATTCCAACCGTACCAGGCCAGATTTTTTTCAAGCCGCATTTCCTTTTCACTTTGAAAACTTGAAACTTTGTAAGGACCACACGAAGCAGAATTTTTTACAGAAGTGTTGTACGAAGTTTTTATAATATCGCCGGTTTTTTCCTTGTTTGCTTCAAAAATGTCTTCTTTTAGCAAAAATGGACTTGTTGCCGCATATTCAACAAAAAATTTTGAAACTGCCTTTTTAAGAATCAAAGTAAAAGAGTATTCATCATTTTTAACAAATCCTACATTCTGCCACGAAGTTTTTCCATTAAAATAATCTTCTGCATTTGCAAGACCAAGCGTATCTTCATAAAAACTTGCCGCGCGAAAATTTTTCATTTGCGGATTCAAAAACTGTTGAATTGAATATTCGTAAGTTGCCGCCGTGATTGGCGTTCTGTCATCCCAAACAGCATTTTTGTTCAAAGAAAATTTCCACGCCAAACCTTCAGTCGCGTCATCAGGAATTTTATAAATCTTGTTTCCCGCATATTCAGCCGTAACATCTTGTGGAAAATCTGCTGCAAGTTCGCAAACAACTTCGTATCCATTTTTTTCAGAATTAAGTGCAAAGTCGTAAAGTGCCGAACTTGTAAGGCCAATAACAAGACTCTCATTATTCATCTGAAATTCTGCCGGATTCCAATTTGAAGGATTTGAAGAAATCATATTGTAAGTATAAGTTTTTTGCACAGAATCAAGGAAGTTTTTGTTCTTCGAGGAACATCCGGTCAATGCAAAAAAATTTGCTGCAAGCAAAAAGTAAATCGAATTTTTAAGAAGTTTTTGAATTTTCATAAAGCAATTTTAGCATAAAGTGTAGTTGTTTTTAATAGATTTTTTTTGGAGCGAATTTTTTTTTTAAAATAATTTGCCTTTTGCTCGCGCTTTTGCGCTTCGAAAAATAAATTTTATTTGGAATCCGCCCTTTCATGGTTGTCATTCTTCCGCTATCGCTCCAGAACGCTTCGCGCCATTACAGGTCGGGCTAGGCTTGGCTTAAAAATTCGGAACAAATCAATCTTATTGAACAAAATGACAAAAAATGTCAAAATAAAATAAAAATTTCGGAAATTTATAAAAATTTCCTTTCTGCTAAATTTTTTTTTACGTAAGGGGAGAAAAATGGCTGTTATAAAACCTATGATTCGCAGCAATATCTGCATCAACTCACATCCAATTGGCTGTGCAAAAGAAACTTTAAATCAAATAAATTATGTTCGTTCTCAAAAAGCAAAACGTGGAACAAAATCAGTTTTAGAAGGCGGAAAAGGACCTGAAACTGTACTTGTAATCGGCTGCTCAACTGGTTACGGACTTGCAAGCCGCATAGCTGCCGCATTTGAATACGGTGCAAACACAATCGGTGTAAGTTTTGAAAAAGAAGCAACAGAAAAAAAAGGCGGAACTCCAGGCTGGTACAATAACAAAGAATTCGACAGGGAAGCACTTTCTTCAGGCTTAAAATCTGTTACTTACAATGCAGACGCTTATGCTGATGAAACTCGCGAAAAAATCATTGCTCAAATAAAAGAATGGAATACAAAAGTTGATTTAATAATTTATTCTTTGGCAAGTCCTGTTCGCACTGATCCAGATACAAAGATTTTATACAAATCTGTAATCAAACCCATAAATCAGGTTTATGCAGGTGCTGCTCTTGATATGATGACAGGAAAAATTACTCAGGCTTCTACAGAACCGGCGGTTGGTGATGAAATTGCAAATACTGTAAAAGTTATGGGCGGCGAAGACTGGGAAAGATGGATTAAGCAGTTAAAAGATGCAGGCGTTCTTGCTCAGGGTTGCCGCACAGTTGCTTATTCTTACATTGGTCCAGAGCTTTCTCATGCAATTTACCGCGATGGAACAATTGGTGAAGCTAAAAAAGATTTGGAAAAAAGAGCCCACAATATTGATTCAAGTTTAAAAGAAATTGGCGGTGGCGCATTTGTTTCTGTAAATAAAGGGCTTGTAACACGTTCTTCGGCAGTAATTCCAATTATTAGTGAATATCTTGGAGTTCTTTTTAAGGTAATGAAGGCGAAGGGAACTCATGAAGGCTGCATTGAGCAAATGGAGCGTCTTTTTGCAGAACGTTTGTACACTGGCGAAAACAATAGTGCTGGCAAAGTTCCAGTTGATTCAGAAAACAGAATCCGCATGGATGATTGGGAACTTGCAGAAGATGTTCAGGCTGAAGTAAACAAAATTATGCCAACTGTAACTGAAGAAAACGTAGAGCAAACAACAGATTTAGCCGGATTGCGTCACGACTTTTTGCTTATAAACGGATTTGATGTTGCCGGAGTTGACTATAACGCCGACATTACAGATATGTCAAAAATCGACTAAAAAATTATTTTTTTGAAAGCTGTCTAGAGAAAGTTCAGGCAGCTTTTTTTATTTTTTTTTGGAGCGAATTTTTTTTCATCAGCAAAATTTTCTTTCTCGTACTAATCGTGCTCGACACAAAATTTTACTAGAAAACCGGCTTTTCGCGGTTCCAGCTTTGCTTCCATTCTTCCGCTACGCTTCAGAACGCGCTAATCGCGCGCCGCTACAATCCGGGCTATGATTTGCGGTAGCGCTGGGAACGGCGGCGAAGCCGTCGCGAAGCGATGGAGCGGCAACGCGGATGAACTGGACCCCAAAAGTTGGACACTTTTGGAGGTAAAAGAAATGTCACATCCTTTAAGTTA
>CAVCIJ010000092.1:0-5150 GCA_963601995.1 bacterium
CCTACAGGATCAACAACAATGTTGTTCGCTGTTATCAAGACAGACAAAGAAGTTACAAAAGAAGCTATCAACGCTGCTATGAAAGCTGAAGCTACAGAATCTTTCGGATACAATGAAGATCAGATTGTTTCTAGCGACATCATCGGTATGCGCTATGGTTCACTCTTTGATGCAACACAGACTATGGTTTCTAAGATTGGCGACGATCTTTACCAGGTTGAAGTTGTTTCTTGGTACGACAACGAAAACTCTTATACATCTCAGATGGTAAGAACAATTAAATACTTCTCAGAAAACTGCTAAATTTTTCTAAGTAAGTAAAGAACGTCCGGGTATGTAAAACTACTCGGACTTTTTTTATGTCAAAAGAAAAGTATTTAATTGTTCCTGCTAATTTCAGTGGTCGGTTTGTGCTCTGCAAAACCTCCCGCACGTCCGCACGCACTTGCTTCGGACGTGGGTTAGAACAATTAAATACTTCTTTAGAAAACTGCTAAATTTTTCTAAGTAAGTAAAGAACGTCCGGGTATGTAAAACTACTCGGACTTTTTTTATGTCAAAAGAAAAGTATTTAATTGTTCCTGCTTATTTCACTGTTCGGTTTGTGCCGTATTGTTAATGAAGCGGAGAAGTTTTTACAAGCATGCCAAATAATTCTTTCTATAATATCTTAGCTGCTCTGACTATTCAGTAAATAAATAAAAATTGTTCATTCTTCATATTTTGTGGTATTATTAAATGGTTTGCTTAAGCTAACTTAATTACTGGAGGATACTTTGTTAAAATATGGAATTTACGCAAAAGCTGTTGAAATATTATGTTTTAAATCTTCTTTTTTAAGACTTTCTGTCATCTGCCCGGAAATAAACATTAAAGAGTACAAAAAGAAAGTAAAGAAAGAATATAAAGCCATGCTCCTAAGAACTCCTGACATAGGCGGTTCATCGCTTGAAATAAATCTTTACATTGCAGCCTTTGTTTTTGCATTGCACAAAGCGTCTCCTCAAAGAATTACTCCACAGATCGTTGACGAAATGGTAACTGCCGTTTTTAATTCTCCTTTCTTAATAAAAGTTCATAAAAATAAAAAATGCGTTTTGTTTACAGATAAAGTACAGAACAAAAAGATTTCTGAAAGTATAAAAAGCCAGACATCCTGCTACGAGTTGGACTGGAAATTTAACTATCAGAAAGGTAAGGACGAATTTTTTAACACCTACACAGAGTGCGGAATCTGCAAGCTTGGAAAAAGGGAAAACTGTTTTGAATTTGTTCCATGTCTTTGCAACATGGACGAACGTAACTATAGAAATGAAGGCGGTCTTTTAAGCAGAACAAAAACTCTTGCCAATGGAGATGAATGCTGTAATTTTCATGTCACAAAAATAAAAAAATAACCAATAATTTTCAGGAAGAACAAAAAAAATGACAAAGAAAATTTGGGATTTATATGCACCAATTTACGAAAAAGCCATGCGGGCAGATAAAAAATACTACAATTATATGTACGAAAGAATTCCTGCACAAATAAAAGACAAGGAAGTTTTAGAAATTGCAACAGGACCAGGACTCTTAGCAAAGCATGTAGCAGGGGCTTGTAAAAAAATGATTGCGACAGATTATTCACAGGGAATGATTAAAGAAGCTGCCAAAGGCAATTATCCTGAAAATCTGAGTTTTGAAGTAGCAGATGCAACTGCTCTTCCATATGCAGATAAGTCTTTTGATGTTGTTTTGATTGCAAATGCCCTTCATGTTATGCCCAATCCTGAAAAAGCACTTTCTGAAATAGACAGAGTTCTAAAAAACGATGGTCTTTTAATCGCTCCAAATTTTACAGGTCATAAAAAAGGTCTAATCAGCAAAATCTGGAGTGGCATTTTAAAAATTGCAGGAATTAAATTTGAACATCAATGGACTCCACAAGAATACTTAGAATGGCTTGACGAGCACGGTTGGAAAGTAATTTTTTCAAAATTGATGCCGGCCAGGATTTCATTGATGTATGCAGAATGTAAAAGAAAATAAAATCTAAGTGTAATCTTCTTTTTTATGATTTTATCTTAAGATTTTCAGTTCACTATTAAAAAATCATCTATTATGCAGTCTTTTTTTCGTGTTATACTTTAAAAAACGTTGCTAATGGAGCTTTTTATGAGTGACATTTTCGAAAAAAAACAAATGACAGAAGAAGACATTAAGCTTCAGTTCATTACTCCTGCCTTGCTTTCTAAATGGGACGTAAAAAAAATCACTATGGAAACTTCGCCGCTTAATAAGTTTACAGACGGTAAAGTTCACATAAAAGGCAATATTCCAAGCCGCGAAAAAGGCAAAAGGTGCGATTATGTCCTCTGGTATAACAGGGGAACTCCTTTAGCAATCGTTGAAGCAAAAGACAATAATCATTCATCTTCGATTGGAATGCAGCAGGCAATCTCTTATGGAATGCTGATGGATGTTCCATTTGTCTATACTTCAAACGGCGACAGTTTTTTGGAACACGATTTTACAACCGGGCTCGAAAGAGAATTCCCGCTTACAGATTTTCCGACTGCAGAAGAACTTTATACGAGATGGAAAAACGTAGATGCCCAGAAAATCCTGGAAGTCGAAAATAAAATGCAGTATGCAGTCGACGGCAACCCTAAAATTTACGATGTTCCACTTTGTTACGAAGAAAAACTTATGAACACGCCGTTTTATTCCGGCGCAGACTGTTATCCGCCACGCTACTATCAGCGCAATGCAGTAAACAGAACTCTCGAAGCAATTTCAAAAGGCCGCGCAAGAATTCTTATTGCAATGGCAACTGGAACAGGAAAAACATATACGGCGTTTCAATTGGTCTGGCGCTTGCTTGAATGCGGAACAAAGAAAAAAGTTTTATATCTTGCAGACAGAAATAACCTTGTAGACCAGTCAATTCAGCAGGATTTTAAACCTTTAGAAAAAGTAATTCACAAAATCAACTTTCAAAAGGAAGATAAGTCAAAAATCAGTGCATGGCAGGTTTATTTTGCCCTTTATCAGCAGTTGGATTCTTCCAGACACAAAGGCGAAGAAGTTGAAGCAAGTGAAGAAGAAATTGAAGCAGAAATTGCAAAATACAAAGAATTCTTTAATCCAGACTTTTTTGATTTAATTATTGTAGATGAATGTCATCGTGGTTCGGCAAAAGCGGATTCAAGATGGAGAAAAATCCTTGATTACTTCTGCGGTGCAACTCAGATTGGCATGACGGCTACTCCAAAAGAAACAAAATATGTTTCAAACATAGATTATTTTGGAGAGCCGGTTTATCAGTACAGCTTAAAGCAGGGAATCGAAGACGGATTTTTAGCTCCGTTCAAAGTAGTTAATGTTCACACAAATATTGACGACGGCTGGAGACCAAAAAAAGGACAGAAAGATATTTACGGAAACGAAATTGAAGACCGCGAATATAACCTTATCGATTATGACTACAACATCATTATTCAGGACAGAATAGACGAAGTTGCTTCTGAAATTACAAAATATCTAAAAGAAACAGACCGTATGTCCAAGACAATTGTATTTTGTCCTACAGAAGATGCAGCCGACAGAATGCGCATTGCCTTAAATAATCTTAATACTGATATGGTTTTGCGTGACAATCAGGGAAACGTAAAAGAACAGTATGTTGTTCGCATTACCGGAAGCGACAAATACGGAAAAGACAAACTTGATTATTTTATTTCTGTTGGCGAAAAATATCCTGTAATTGCAACGACATCAAAACTTCTTTCGACTGGTTCAGACTGTAAAATGGTAAAACTTATTGTCATTGATGAACTTATTAATTCAATGACGGAATTCAAGCAGATAATTGGACGAGGAACTCGCCTGCGTTACAACGAAGGAAAAACTCACTTTACAATAATGGACTTTCGCCGGGTAAGCCGCTTGTTTGCCGATCCTGAATGGGACGGAGAAATTGAACAGAACGAAGATTTTGGAATGGCAGAACGCAAGATTGATGACGAAAGCGAAAATTCTCCACAAAACGGTGACGGAGAAGATGGCACAGGCGAAGGCGGAGAGATAAATTCCCCAAGAGTAGTGCAGATTGTAGGAAAGGGCGGAGTAAAGGTAAAAGTTCTTCAGCGGGTAGTTTCAATCTACGACACAGACGGAAAACTATTAAAGCAGGAATCCATCGAAGACTACACAAAAGAAAGCATAATCGGCACTTACCAGACACTCGAAAACTTTATACAGACCTGGAACGAAGAGCAGAAAAAAGAAGTTATCCGCAATATGCTAAAAGACAAGGGAATCGACCTTGAACTTGTAAAAAAAGACCAGAATATGAGTGATGTAGACGACTTTGATTTTATCTGCCACATAGCATTCAATCAAAAACCTTTGACCCGGAGGGAAAGGGCAAATAATGTTAAAAAGCGTGATATATTCGGTAAATATGGAGACGCTGCAAAAGAAGTAATCAATGCCCTGCTGGATAAATACGCAGAACTAGGCATTTACGATATAGAATCAACAGAAATCTTAAAACAAAATCCGTTTACAAAATACGGAAAACCCGCAAGAATAGCAGCCCTGTTTGGCGGAAGCGCACAATACCGCCAGGCGTTAAAAGAAATTGAGGAAGCATTGTATTCAGCGTAAAAAAAATCACACGGATTTGCAGATTTCTACGAAATCTGCTGGAGGAGAAATTTTTTATTATGATATATGAAAAAGAAACTGAAAGAATAATTAATGCCTGTCTTGAAGTTCATAAGGAACTTGGTTGTGGTTTTCTTGAAGGTGTGTATCAAGAAGCTCTTGAAAGAGAGTTTTTGCTTCAAAAAATTCCGTTCGAGCGTGAAAAAAAGTTGAATATAATTTATAAAGGTGTATGTCTTAATAAAGAATATTTTGCTGATTTTTATTGTTTTGATAATGTAATTGTCGAATTAAAAGCAGTTTCAAAATTGGAGAATGCACACAAAGCACAAGTAATTAATTATCTAAAAGCCCTGAATAAAGAAATTGGTTTATTGATTAATTTTGGAAAAGCATCTCTTCAATGGGAAAGAATTTCAATTTTTGGACTTACAAAATAAGGTTGGATATATAAATGGGAGCAAAAGAATTAAAAGCAGCCATTCTGCAGGAAGCCGTAC
>CAVCIJ010000093.1:0-9701 GCA_963601995.1 bacterium
TAACTGCACATTCTCACTTCGTTACGAATGTGCTTAAAAATTTCAGAAAAATATTTCAATATTTTTCTTAAATTTTTACAGGAGAAATTTATGGCAAACACAGTTAAATTTTCTTTTGGAAAGGTAATTCTTCAAGTTGCGCTTGGTCTTTTTTTCTTTGTAGGTGGAGTTTGGGCTTTGTCTGGTGGCGGCGATGATGCTTCCCGTGCAATTAAAATTGCTTTTAGTGGCGATATTGAAAAAATTCTTACAATAGTTTTTGGCGTTATTGAAATTCTTTCGGGCGTTTTTTTGATTCTTGAACTCTTCCTTTCAACAACGTTAAAAAAACTTAGAAAAGTTCTTCTTTTAATCATTGCGATTGTTTGGATTGCGGCTATAGTTTTGATTGATTTTTTTGGCGGTAACAGTCTTTTTCATACACAGAATTTTCTTTCGTGGCTTTATCAGTTTTCAATTCATCTTGCAGTTCTTGGCGGTGTGATTGTAATTAACGTGTTTTAATTTTTTTTATAAGAACTTTTTTTTCTTGCGGCAAAAATTTCTGTAAAATATGCAAAATATTTAAAGATTTTTTTAGCCGCAATTTTTTTTATTTTTCAAACCAATAGTCCGTATGAATTTTATCAATGGCGGGCTTTAAATTTTCAAAAAAATATTTGTCTTCAATTTTCATTTTGCCTGCGGTATAGCCAATTTTTCTATCGGCTCTTACTTTTTCTCCATGAAAATCGCTTCCGGCAGTAACGGTCATATTCAGTTTTTTGCCAAGATCCTCAAGTCTTTTTGCTTCGCTATACCTTACGCCTGGATGATAAGCTTCGAGTCCTTCAACGCCCTTTGATTTTACTTCTTCCATTGTAGTGTCCATTTTTCCCCAGGAAACATACATCGACATTGGATGTGCCTGCACAGGAATTCCGCCAGAAGCTTTTATTGCCCTTACGCTTTCTTCTAAATCTGCGCCCTTTCTTTCTACGTAGCAGGGACGTCCCTTTGCAAAGTACAAATCAAAAGCCTGCTGCCTTTGCTTAACAAAGCCTTTTTTCATCATCATTTCGGCAAAGTGCGGCCGGCCTATATTTGAAGTATGATAAAAATCAACAAGTTCTTCATAATTTACATTGATTCCGCTGTCCTGAAGTTTTTTTTCCATTTTTTTATTGCGCTCGTATCTTTCTTCTTCAAGAAAATCAATGATTTTTTTTAGTTCTGGACTTAAATATTTTAGTCCGAGTCCAAGCAGATGAAATTCTCCAGTAGGCCAGTCAATGCTTATTTCGATTCCGGGAATAAAAATAATTCCAAGTTTTTTTGCTTCTTCCTGTGCTTCTGGAATTCCATTTACGCTGTCATGGTCTGTTAAAGCTATTGCCTGTATGCCTTGTTTGTGAGCATAATCAAGCAGTTCTGACGGAGAATAAGCTCCGTCACTGGCTGTGGAATGTGTGTGCAAATCAATCATAAACGCCAAAATATTAGCATAAATTTTAAATTTATGATACAATGGTGGACGTAGTTTTAAAGTTCATCTGACTTTTGAAACTGCTTCAAAAAAATGGAATTTCTTAAAGTCATATTAAAAAAGATGATTTTTTTTAAGGAGATTTCTAAAATTTGTAATTTTTAGAGCTGCCATTAACTTTTCATAAAATTTTTTTTGAACAGGATTTTTATTTATGCCAAAACTAATGCAGTATGCCTCAGGTTCAGTTATTTTTCTTGCAGGCGATAAAGATGAAATTATTTACATTCTTCAATCAGGTCAGATTATTTTAAAAAATATTGATTTGGAAACGAGAACTGAAACTCAGGAAAAACTTTCTCCAGGACAATTTTTTGGCGTTAAGAGTGCACTTGCTAAAATGCCGCGAATTGTTACAGCTGTAGCAAGCAAAGACAGTCAGGTTGTTTTGCTTACAGTTCCAGAATTTGAAAGAATTTTCAGTTCAAAGCGAAATGTAATCGAAAAGATGCTTCGTGTTTTTAGTAAAAATCTGAGGGACATTCATAAGAGAACTGAGGCAATTCTTGAAAAAGATTCTGAAAAAACACCTGCAGAACGGGGAATGTTTTGTGTGGCACAGGCATTTTATAATGATGAAGAATACCGTTCCTGCTGCGACATTTTGACACGGATTTTAGAGCAGCACGGCGAAAGTGAAAATAGAGAAGAAGTTGAAAAATTTTTTAAGGATGCAAAAGTTAAGGCCGTTCAGCAGGAGTACGAGACTCAAAAGAAATTAGAAACTTCGGAAATTGATTCTAAGTCTTCTGAAAATTCTCTTAATCAGTTTTCGCTTCCTGTTTTTGATCGTTTTACAAAAAAATACAGCAAGGGTAGCGTGATTATAAGTGAATTTGAGCCGGGAGAAAAATTTTATCTTATAAAATCTGGAAAAGTTCAGATTATAAAAACAATGAACGGTCAGAATAAGGCGCTTGATGTTTTGAATCCAGGCGAATTTTTTGGCGAAATGGCGATTTTGGATAATTCTCCGCGTACGGCAACCTGTGTGGCAAAAACTGAAACGGCATGTCTTGAGTTCAGCAAGGAAAATTTTTCAACTTTGGTTCTTGGAAATTCGCAGATTGCAATGAATCTTTTAAAACTTTTTTGTAAACGAATTTGCGATCAAAGGCGAAGATTCAAAATTATTTTAATAAAGGATCTTCAGGTTAGAATTGCTGACATTTTTTTGATGTACGAAGAAATTTATGATTCAAAGATGACCATTGATCTCGAAAAAAACAGCCGGAAAATCTATATAACTTTGGGCGATATTGCGAGTTGGGCTGGAATTTCGCAGAATCAGGCGCGTGATGAACTTGACAAAATGATAAACCGAAACAAAATTCAAATGTTCAGCGATTACATTTTGGTTGAAAACATTCACGATATGCGTCGTCTAACTGATTCTTACTACAAAAAACTTGCTGCTTCGGGCGAAGTTGATTTGCAGGGACAGGCTTGATTTTTTTTATTTGAAAATAAAAATCTGCTGTGTAAAAATGGCGCACTTTTTCATTAAAAACTGACTTTTTTGGGTCATTTTGTTTTTTTTATTAGAATAGTGAAATTTGTTTTTAGTGGTTTTTCTGCAAAATTTTTGCAGATTTAAGATGCTTTTAATAATCTTTTACAAAGAAAATTGAAAAATAAGAAAATTTAAAATTTGGCACGATTTTTGCAAGTGTTTTAGTATAAAATATTTGCACTAGGAGGCAGTTTATGAATGGACTTTCAATTTTAGATTCAATTTTTGGTGGAAACTTTGCTTGTGATTGCGGAGAAGAAAAATCAGCTTTTTGCCCGGCCGTTGATGTAAAAGAAACCTCAAATTCTTATTTGCTTGAAATGGAACTTCCCGGAAAAACAGAAAAAGATGTGGAAATAAGCATAAAAGATAATGTTCTTACAATTTCTTCTGTAAAAAATAATTCTGAAGTTACGGATAAAAATTCTTCTCTAAACAAAGAAAATACTGATAATGAAAAATGGCTTTTGCACGAAAGAGATTTTTCTGATTTTAAAAGACATTTTGAATTTCCAAAAGACGCAGATTTTGAAAATGTAAGTGCAAGTTTAAAAAACGGAATTCTTTTTGTCAGCATTGCAAAAAAACAAGCTTCTTCAGCAAGAAAAATTGTAATTGAAGCAGCTTAAAATTTTTGCTAAAAAATGCGTTAGTTCAGTAGAACTTAAAAAAAAAAGTATAGACTTGCTGGATGAGTGCTGTGCATAATTCCGGCAGGTCTTATTTTTTTTGTAAAAATGATAAAAGTGCCTGGCAGCCTGAAGAAACGTCTTTATAGGTGCTGTCAAAATCGCCTGTGTACCAGGGATCTGCTATGTCCCGCTTGTTTTTTGTAAAGTCCAAAAGAAGATAAACCTTTTTTTCTGGATCTGAACCTATTATTCTCATAATATTTTTTTTATTCCAGGAGTCCATGCCGATTATTAAATCGTATTTTTCATAGTCTGATTTTTGCATCTGGCTTGCAAAGTGAGGGCAGACTGGGATTCCTTCCTGTGCCATTTTTTTTAATGTTCCGCGATGCGGCGGATTTCCAAGTTCTTCTGTGCTTGTAGCTTTTGAATCGATTAAAAATTCTTTTTCAAGTCCGTTTATATTTACAAGATTTTTCATTACAAATTCTGCCATCGTACTTCGGCAGATGTTTCCGTGACAAATAAATAAAATTCTGTGCATTCCAAAAGAATACTAAAAAAACTTAAAAAATTCTTTGGTTTTTTTATAAATTTTTTCTTGACTTTAAGTGCTTTTATGATGATAATGAAATTGTCGAAGTGATAGTAATGCTATCAGAATGAAACAAGAACTTAATCTAAAAACTGGCAAAATGCCGCCAGTTTTGCTCTTTGTTTTTTGTGGGAGTATTTGTATGAAACAGATGCGTGGTGCTTTTGAAGTAAGCCTTTCTAGAAAAAAAAGTCAGTTGAATTTAAATATTGATGATGTTGCTGCAACTAGAATCTTGATTCAGAATAGTGTTGTTTACTGCGGAGATCTTTGTGATGACGGAAAGTCCTGTGGAGACAAAGAAAATCGTATTGCTGCTGAATTTAATCTTAATTCTCTTCTTGATTCGCTGATTGAAGATGAAAAAGAGCGCGATTTGTGCAAAAAAAATGACTTCTATTTTTACGGTGGCGGCTGGCAGTCATGGGGATTTGGCGGTGAACTTGCTCCCGGCGAATTTGAAAAAAAATACATTCCAGTAATTCCTCAGTGGAAAAATTACTATTCATTTCCTGGAAAAGCTCCTTTAAAGCTGGCTGATAAAAATCACAAATCAAAAAAACTTCTTAACGGAAAATTTATTTCATATTTTAGATGGAACAACACTTATCTCGTACTTGCTTCGACGGGGAACTCAGGCAGAATAGGAAAAAACGCTCTTCCGCCGATGTTAACCGCAAAACTCGGAAAATTTCTGTTGTTGCCTGCACACAGAATAAGAGATGGCAAAAAGATGAGGCTGTTTGTGAAATAACGGTTTTTGCTGCGTTTTCATACTTTGAACTTAAGGCAATAATTCATTCGCTTTATGCAGACGGCAAAAATGATGAGCGTATTGAAAATCTAAAATTCCTTAGCAGTGAAAATAATAAAATCCTTTCGGCAGGCTGGGAATCCTGGTACAATCACTACGAAAAAATTACGCAGAATCTTATTGAAGAAGATTTAGTATCTCTTGGAAAAACTGAAAATATCATAAAAACATTTTGTTCTGACAGACACAAGCCTCTTGTTTTCCAGGTGGACGATGGCTGGGAAAAGGGACTTGGCGAGTGGGAAGCGAATCTTGAAAAATTTCCGGACGGAATGGTGGCACTTGCTTCTTCGATCGAAAGTAAAATGTATATTCCGGGACTTTGGCTTGCTCCGTTTATAATTGATTTTAGAACTGACTTTGCACAAAAACATTTAGACTGGATTTTAAAAGACGAAAAGGGCAGATATGTGGAAGCCGGATTTTCATTTGTCTGGGGCGATAAATTTGGAAAAATGCAGCCGCGAAGACCATTTTCTTATTTCTGCCTTGATTTGAGCCGTGATGATGTTCTGGATTATTTGGACGACCTTATGGAAACGGTTATAAATGACTGGGGATTCCGCTATTTAAAACTTGATTTCCTTTTTGCAGGAATGCTTTACGGTAACTTTAAAAACAAGGCGGCTTCTTACGAACTTTATGACCGGGCTGTAAAAATTCTTACAAAACGCAGTAAAAATAAAAAAGGTGAAAGTGTGGCCTATCTTGGCTGCGGACTTCCTTTTGAACCTTCGTTTAATTATTTTCCGCTTTCGAGAATGGGCTCTGATACAACAGAAAAATGGGATTTGTATTCTATGAAGCCGTTTCATTTTGCATGCCGGCCAAGTGCTGTAATCAATATGCAGGACACTTTAGGACACGCATTCTGGGATCAGAGTGTTTTCATAAACGATCCGGATGTAATTTTTTTGCGCTACGACAATATTACACTGAGCGATACCGAAAAAGAACTTGTTGCAATGGTAAATTATATGTTTGCAAGTCAGCTTATGCACTCTGATGATCCAAGTGCCTTCAGACCGGAAACTGAAGGAAAATTTACAAAGCGCATTCTTGACTTGTATGAAAAATTTGAAGGTGTTGAATTTGCTCAGAAAAATATCACCAGTCTTAGTTACGTTTTTTACAGCCGCAGCAAAAAATACTGCGGAATCATAAATCTTTCAGACAAAAAATTTGTTCTTGAAAGGGAAAAAATGCTTGATTTGTGCTCAATAAATCAAAATGCCCGGCTTTCTGCGATTGTAAGTCACTTCGCTGATAAAGACGGTATTTATGAAACTGAGCCACATTCAATAAATATTTTCGAGGTAAAGTAAAATGACAGAAAAATCAGAAATTGTTTTTGGAAATCCAATTCCTAAAAAAGTAATACGCAAGGCTGCAAGAAATCAAAAAAAGTATTTAAAAAAATTCGGCGATGATCGCAGCAGAAAATATCATCTTGCGGCAGTTGATAATCCTGTTTTAACTCCGATTATGGGCGTTAAGGTTTTAAAACTTTCTGACAATCCGCTTGAAACTCTTCCCGAAAAAAGCATCATTATTGGAAATATCCGCATGGGTTTTGGTCATTACAGAATTTCAATGGCGATGGCGAGTGCAGCTCATTCAATGGGTTACACTCCGCTCTGGCTTGATTTGAATTCATTTCCGGAAACAACATGCACAAAAATTATTGGCGCACAAAATGATCTCTATTCACTTGCAAGCAGAATTTCTCAAAAATCCAAACTTTTTAATAAACTTGTATGGGAACCATTAAATTACGAAGGCTTTAAAAAAATCACTTATAACTGCGGCGATCAGGCAAATGCTGAATTGATGACTCCTCTGTTTACTGACTTGCCAAAAGATACTCCGTACATTGCAACTCACGTTTGGCCGTCTCAGGCTGCTGTTCACGCGGGAATGACTCACGTTGTAAATGCAATTCCAGACAACTGGCCTATGGCACTTCATTTGTCAGAAGGCGCAATTCACACAGTTCAAACTCCTTCATCATACATTGGCTACAGAACTTTGTGCGGATTTGACGGAGATAATGTTTTGAATCCAATTCCAGAAAATCAGATTGCGTATATTGGTCATTATATTGATCATGAACTTGTGCAGAATATTGAAGAAGACTGCAAGGCAAGAATCAACAGACTTTCGAATTCTCAGCCAGTGCGATATTTGCTTTCGATTGGCGGTGCTGGTGCACAGGGAGATTATTTTGCCGGACTTATAAAGACTTTAATTCCGTACATAAAGCAGGGAAAAGCAACTCTTTATTTAAATATTGGTGACTATGCGAATGTGTGGGAAATGTTCAAATCAAAAATTCCGGGAATTGAAAATCTTGCTAAACTGCATTTTGATAACTGGGACGATACATTTAATTTTGCAAAGGAAAGTCTTTCTGATACAAAATCTGAAAAAGATGTTTCGAAGAGAATTCACGTGTTCTGCCATAAGGACATTTTTGCTGCAGTTTATGCAACAAATCTTTTGATGAGAAGCTGCGATGTTCTTATGACAAAGCCTAGCGAACTTGCATTTTATCCTGTTCCAAAACTTATGATTCAGCATGTTGGTGGCCATGAAAAATGGGGCGCAATTCGCTCAGCAGAAGTTGGCGATGGAACTCCAGAATGTCCGAATCTTGCTTATGCTCAGTTTATGATTGAACAGTTTATAAAATGCCCTGAACTTTTGATAAATATGAACCATGCGATTATGGCTGCAAAAAAAGCTGGAATTTACAACGGTGCTTATCATGCTGTCGAACTTGCTGCAGAAATTACAGGAGTGGATGGAAATGGATCAAAGTTTACATACGCCGGCCGCTGAACGAAGACGGCAGGAACAGGAAAATTTAAAGGCTTCCAGAATAAATCATATAATTGAATGCAGTTTTGAACTTTTTTCTGAAAACGGAATTGAAAGCATCAGTTTGAATGAAATTGCAGAAAAGTCTGAAATTGGAGTTGCTTCTCTTTACAGATATTTTTCTACAAAAGATGATTTGGCTATTGAAGTTGCTGTTTGGGCATGGAAACAGGAAAATGAAATTTTCAAGCAGATTTACGAATCCGAAAGTTATAAAAAGATGAACGGATTTAAGCAGATAAGCCTGCTTATGGAAATTTTTCCGACGGCTCTTGTTGAACATAACAGTTTTTTCAGATTCATTTACTATTTTGACGCCTTTGTTAAAAGAGAAAGAATTAGTCCGGAACGCCTTGAAAAATATGAGTTTACAATAAATGCTCTGAATCAGATTGTAAAGGATGCACTTAAAAAAGGTCGCGATGATGGAACTTTGAATATAAAAAAGAATCCTGACGCGCTCATAGCAAGTTCTACTGATGAAGATATTTATTTTACCTTTATGCATTCAGTTTTTAGTCTTGCACAAAAACTTGCTCTTTCTGGCGATATGCTTCTTATGGACAAAAAGGTTCAGTCAGTAACTCAGATGGAACTTTTGATTGACATAATGCTGAATACAATTAAGGCATAAAGTTTTTTTAATGCTCTTAAGTCTTGTTGCAAAAATTTTAATTTTTGGATACAGAAAAATTTGCCGTTTTTTTTAATTATCAATAAGGATTTTTCAGGCTTATTGATGATTTAAAGATAAAAATTTGGAAAAAAAAGTTTTTATCTTTTTGTTGTTAGATTCTGCAGTGCGGAATCTATTTAAGGAGGTGTGATAAAAATTACATCCATATAATTTTTATCACTGTAGTTTTCCAAACTTTGTTCGTAAAACTGCTTATGCAGCACCTCCTGTGCTACCGCTAACGCGGTGTTTTTATAAGGAGTCATGATAAAAACTGCTGAAAATACTGTCAGTTTTTATCTTTTAAAGTTTGCGTTGCAAACTTTATCACTTACTGTACATTCTCGCTTTGTTGTGAGTGTGCTAAAAAAAACAACCCTAAAACTGATGTTTTATGCTTGTTTTTTTTATAGGAGGAAAAAATGTCTGAATTTAAGACACTTTCAAAAGGAAAAATGTGGGTTTATGGAATTGGTCAGCTTGGCTGGTCAATTATTTCGGGGCTTATTGGTTCCTGGCTTGTTTATTTTTATCAGCCGAGTACACAGGCCGTTGCTGAAGACGGAATGAAAATTTTAATTCCACAGGGACGCATTGTTTTTGGCGTGCTTACAATAATTGGTCTTATAACTGCCGCAGGTCGTATTTTTGATGCAATTACAGATCCTCTTGTTGGAAGCTGGTCTGACAAATGTAAGTCAAAACTTGGAAGAAGAATTCCATTTTTAAGATATTCTGCACTTCCTTTAGGAATTATTTTTGTACTTGTATTCTGTGCTCCAATCCCTCAGATTAGTGCATTAAATTCAGTATGGCTCTTTGTATTTGTAATGGCATATTATCTTGCAATTACATGCTACTGCACTCCTTATACATCGCTTCTTGCTGAACTTGCACACAATCAGGAGGAAAAGCTTAAACTTTCTATGTGTATTTCACTTACTTTTATTGTGGGAACTGCTGTAGGTTATGCTGCGCCTGTAATTTGGGGTGCTATGATTGGTGCTGGAATAGAAAGAATGACTGCAATGCGCATTACTTTTGCCATTCTTGCAGCAGTTGCAAC
>CAVCIJ010000094.1:0-4407 GCA_963601995.1 bacterium
ACCCCTCTCCACTTATTTTGGTGATTTTGTCAAAAAGATGACATCCAGATATCTTTTTAATTCAATCACCCAGCTATTTCTACTGGAGCAAAGCCAAAACATTCTGAGACTGGCTGTTAGCCTGTGCAAGCATAGCAGTACCAGACTGAGAAAGAATTGAATTCTTTGTGTATTCAACCATTTCAGCAGCCATGTCAGTATCACGAATTCTTGATTCAGCACTCTGCATATTCTCTGCAGCAACAGCAATACCATTTGATGCCATTTCAAAGCGGTTTTGATAAGCACCAAGATCAGCTCTCTGTCTTGAAACTGATTTCAAAGCAGCGTCAATTGTTCCAATTGCCATATTTGCTTCATCAGGATTAGCAATGCTAATCTGCTCGTCAGTTCCCTGACTTCCTCTAAGACCAAGTGCCTGCGCTGTCATTGTACCAATGAATGCTGAAACTCTCTGATCCATATTTGCACCAACCTGGAACTGCATAACTTCATTTGTTACAGAGTTTCTTGCAAAACGACCAGTTAAGATGTTCATACCATTGAACTGTGCCTGGCTGGCAATGCGGTCTACTTCAGCAACAAGCTGGCTTACTTCAACCTGAATCTGCATGCGGTCTTCATCGCTGTAAATTCCGTTTGCAGACTGAACTGAAAGTTCTCTTACGCGCTGTAAAATATCTGTAGTTTCCTGCAGATATCCTTCAGTTGCCTGAATAAAAGAAATTCCGTTCTGAACATTTTTGTTTGCCTGATTCAAACCGCGAATTTGACTGCGCATTTTTTCAGAAACTGCAAGTCCAGAAGCGTCATCACCGGCTCTGTTGATTTTTTCTCCAGAACTGAGTTTTTCAATGCTTCCCATCAGTTGAGAGTTGTTAACGCCCAAAGTTCTGTTTGCAAACATTGAACTCATGTTGTGATTAATAACCATAATTTGTCCTCCATGATTTTTCTATAAAGCTTCATGCTTTACGCCGACTGTAATGGCATCTGCCAATTGTGCGCCTCATGGCAGAAGGTTTAGTCCTTACAGCAGGAAAAGTTACTTCAAGTTATGCCTTGTATAAAAATCAAGTAACTGTCTATGCTGTTACAATCAATCAAAAGAGAACATTTCAAAGATCTCTAGCCATATCTAAACATACGGCAAATGCAACTGTTAAAACGGATTTTTTTTAGAGAAAAGAGTAGAAGTGAAGTCCGCACAGTTAGCGGGGAAATTGAAAAAATCAATAACCCCGCTAATAAATATACTACACTATTGGAGCAAAGACAATACGCTTTGTGACTGGCTGTTAGCCTGTGCAAGCATAGCTGTTCCTGCCTGAGAAAGTATAGAATTCTTGGTGAATTCCACCATCTGAGAAGCCATGTCTGTATCGCGAATTCTTGATTCAGAAGCCTGAGTATTTTCTGCGGCAATATCAAGTCCCTTTACAGCATAGTCAAGTCTGTTTTGGTATGCACCAAGATCAGCTCTCTGTTTGTTGATCTTTTTAAGAGCTTCATCCAGAGTACCGATTGCACGGTTGGCATCATCCGGAGCACTAATGGATATAATTTCTTCTGTTCCCTGAGTACGAATTCCCAAAGCGGTAGAAGTCATAGTTCCAATGTAAACAGCCATGCGCTGATCCATGTTTGCACCAATATGGAGCCACATAGAAGCGGTTGGTGTGTTTTCTCCAGTAGCTTGAGCAAAGCGGCCTGTAAGCATGTTCATACCATTGAACTGTGCCTGGCTGGCAATGCGGTCTACTTCAGCAACAAGCTGGCTTACTTCAACCTGAATCTGCATACGATCTTCATCGCTGTAGATGCCGTTTGAGCCCTGTACTGCAAGTTCACGAATGCGCTGAATAATATCTGTAGTTTCCTGCAAATATCCTTCAGTTGTCTGAATAAAGCTGATGCCATTGCTTGCATTTTTAGAAGCCTGGTTCAATCCTCTAATCTGAGAACGCATTTTTTCAGAAACTGCCAATCCAGAAGCGTCGTCTCCGGCGCGGTTGATTCTTTCGCCTGATGAAAGTTTTTCCATATCCTTTGTGAGAGTAAGCTGATTTACTCCCAGCTGACGGTTGGAAAACATTGCAGACATGTTGTGGTTGATTACCATAATTTGTTCCTCCGTGGAAAATGTTAGGTCAAAATCCTTTTTGGCCTTTTGTAAAAGATTACATCTGCATTACAAGGCTACATCTGCAATCTTTTACGTGAATTGCCTGACTGTTATCTTCATCGAAGTTGAATAGTCATGGTTCTTCATACATTATTTCGGAATAAAAACGGTAAAACTTTAGAAAAAAAATATTTTTTTTCATTTTTCTGGACGGATTTTTTTTTATTTATGACAAACTTTTTATCTCAAAATCGGCTGAAAATTTTCTTTTTGCCTGGCTTTGCGCGGTTCCGGCATAAAGCCTCCATTCTTACGCTGCACTCCAGAACTCACTTTCGTTCGCCGCTCCAATCCAGCGTAAGTCTTGTAAAAAAATCAGACAGAAAAATCTGGCAGAGAAGAGGCAATCTTTTTTATAATCCGTGCAGCTTTTCCTCTGTGGGAAATTGCATTTTTTTGTTCGGCACTAAGTTCTGCGGCAGTCTTTTTAAATTCCGGAAGATAAAAAAGCGGATCGTAGCCAAAACCTCCAGTTCCTCTTGCATCCTCGATTTTTTCAACTAAAGTACCTTCCATTGTTTCTTGTGCTGCAAAAATTCTGTCTGGTCCCATATAAAGAACCATTGCACAAACATAGTGGGTGCTTCTTTTTCCGTTCAAAAACGATTGTGACGGAAAAGCTGCTTTTATTTCATCGAGCGTGGAAAAATTTTTTAAAGCAGCATTTGTCTGTGAAATAAGAAAAATATTTTGCTGCTGCTGCGAAATTTTTTCTCCATTTTCAAGACCCTTTTCATGGTCTGGACCTGCGTATCTGGCGGAAAAAATTCCCGGTACTCCGTTAAGGATGTCCACACAAATTCCGGAATCATCAGCAAAAACCGGTTTATGAACAATCTGCCAAAGCGATTTTGCCTTGATTATACTGTTTTCGTAAAAAGTCTCTCCAGTTTCATCTGGAGAAAACTCAATTCCTTCATCTTTTGGAACAACGATTTCGTGCTCGGGAAAAAGTTCCGCCATTTCTCTTTTTTTATTTAAATTACTGCTTGCAAGGTAAATTTTCATGCATAAGAGAATAGCATGGCAGTAAGAAACTGTCTATGTTCGTATCAAGTTTCTTTATGATGTAAGCAACGCTTCTTTCATCAATGCCAAGAATTTTTGCCACAGAAACATTTGACGGACATAAATTCTGCTTACTTTCAGAAAGTTCGTTTATGCTTGCCTGCCATCTTTTGTTTTGAATTGCATATTTTTTGTTTACAATTTCAAGCCAGGAAGGTTCTTCGGAATATCTGTTGCACTGAAGAATATATCTGTTTCTGTAAAA
This sequence comes from bacterium, assembly GCA_963601995.1. Classification (GTDB taxonomy): domain Bacteria; phylum Spirochaetota; class Spirochaetia; order Treponematales; family Treponemataceae; genus Treponema_D. The sequence goes on from CAVCIJ010000094.1 coordinate 3,459, forward strand.
ATATGCGTTGTCTCTTTTTTGTTTTATTAATTCAATTCTGCCAAGTTTACTTTTTATTTCTTCTATGGCTTTTTCAATCAGTTTGTAAAGTTCTTCTTTTTTTGTTTCGCTTAAGATTGCGATTTTTGCAATTAGATCTTCTGTTAAAAAATAGCACGACTTTATTGCAAGAATTTTTACAGCAAGTCTGAACGTTTTTGAATTTCTAAAAATAATACGGCTTTTTTGAAGAAAATCTTTGATTTTTATAATTTCTGATGAACTGACTTTGCTTTCGCTGAATTGCCTTTGTTCTATTTCTGATAGTGAATAATTGTATTCTTTTTCTTTGTAATATTCCTCACAAATTTGAGAAATGTATTCTGCTTTGTTGTTTTCAAGTGCTTTTTTGCGACGGTAATAAGTTAAAGAAATATTAACATTTCCGTACAAAAAATTTGAAAATGAACCGGCACTTTCCCTGTAGATTTTAAAGATTTTCTCTAAGTGGGTAAGTTCATAAATCAAAAAATCAGATAAAGAATCTTCGTCAAGTTTTGAAAGTCCAAATTCTCTTTTTTTTAGAAAAATAACTTCAATTAATTTTAAACAGGCCTCCTTTTCATTAAGATTTCCCTTCTTGAAGCTTTCGTAGATGTCTTCAATTTCCTTCATTTTTTTTACTCCTAATTTGTTAAAAAAAAAGGAATTGCTTACTTTTCTGCATTTTTTTTTATGCAGGTAGTATGTGATTTGATAAAATAAAATTAGGGGTAGTCTAAAAACTGCTTGTGCTCGACGAGTATTTTTCAGTTTCTTGAAATTTCCTTTTTTTTTAATTTTTATTTTTTTAAATCATGCAAAACTTTTTTTTCAACATAAAACTTTTTTGGTTATAAATGTATAAGCAAGTTTTATGCCAAGTTATATTTTATTTTAAAAATGTTGAAAAAAATTAAAGAAAATATTG
>CAVCIJ010000095.1:0-4494 GCA_963601995.1 bacterium
AATTCTTTCTGATACAAAAAAAATTTTAAGTAACAAAAAGTTTTATCAGTAAATCGCGCACTTTTTTCTTAACAGAAAATTTGCTAAGTAAGACACCGCACGGAATGTTGAAGCTCTTTTCTTAACCGCAGATTTTTTTTTGCTAAAAACTGTGCTTTTTGTTAACAAAAAAAACGACTTATTGCAATATCATTTTATGAGCATGCAGTCTCCGTAACTGAAAAAATGATATTTTTGTTCAACAGCTTTTTCGTATGCATTCAAAATATGTTCCCTTCCGGCAAAGGCACTTACAAGCATAATCAGAGTACTTTCAGGCGTATGAAAATTTGTAAACATCTGGTCAACAACCTTAAACTTATATCCCGGATACATAAAAATGTGAGTACTTCCCGGTCCGCCTTTTACAATTCCGTTTTCATCGCAGGCACTTTCCAAAGTTCTCACACTTGTAGTTCCCACCGCAAGAATAGGACGTCCCTGAGATTTAGCTTCATTTATTTTTGCTGCAGTTTCGTAAGGAACAGAATAAACTTCCTCGTGCATTTTGTGTTCTTCAATATTTTCTGAGCGAACCGGCAAAAATGTTCCAAGTCCAACATGCAAAGTAAGCCACTCAAGTTCAATCTGCTTTTCCTTGAGTCTTCCTAAAATCTCTTCAGTAAAATGAAGTCCTGCAGTAGGACAAGCTGCACTTCCAGTTTCCTTTGCATAAATTGTCTGATAGCGCTCACTGTCGGTGTCATCGTCTTCGCGGCGAATATAAGGCGGAAGAGGAATATGTCCGTTTCGTTCAAACCAGGCTTCGTCAATTTCAAAAGGAAATTTTATCGTACGAAATTCAGTTCCTTCATCATTTTTATTTTCCTGTATTACGCCTTCGCTTCCGTCAGCAAATTTATAGATATTTCCGTTTTTAACTTTTTTAGCACCCTTAACCATTGTGTTCCAGGTATCATTAGTTTTCATCGGATTCAAAAACATAAATTCCTGTTCGCGACCGCTTGTTGTCTTAATTCCATAACATCTTGAGCGACGAACCTTGCTGTTGTTAAAAACCATAACAGTTCCCGGAGCAACAAGATCCGGCAAATCTCTCATCTGCAAATGCTGAACTTCACCGCTTTTTCGGTTTAAAAGCATAAGCCTGTCCTCGCCTCTAAGCCCGGAAGGTTTTTGGGCAATAAGTTCCTGAGGAAGATTAAAATCAAAATCACTAAGTTTCATAATCCGTTCTCTAAAAAAAAAATTATTCAGGGCATCTGGTAAAAATTACAATTCTTACAAACAAAATCCCTTTTATGATATTTCAAACCAGCAAAACTTAATTGCTGAATAAATCAATTTGCGAAGAAGAAGCTTCGTTTTTACCCCGAGAAATCCCAAGATGCTCGTAAGCTCTTGCCGTTACAATCCGACCTCGCGGAGTCCTCTGCAAAAGCCCGCATTGTATCAAATAAGGTTCGTAGTAATCTTCAAGAGTATCAATGCTCTCTCCAATGCTGATTGCCAAAGTTTCAGCACCAACAGGTCCACCGCCAAAATTATTTATAATCGAAAGCAAAATTTCTCTGTCGTAATGCTCAAGTCCCAAACTGTCTATTCCAAGTTTTTCAAGACCTTTTTTAACAATTTCCACAGTGATTGAAGTGCTTCCTTCAATTTGAGCAAAATCCCTCATTCTGCGCACAAGTCGGTTTGTAACACGCGGCGTTCCACGAGAACATTTTGCAAGTAAAAGAGCCGCGTCATCATCAATTTTAACATTAAGAATTTTCGCAGAGCGTTTTATAATCAGACTGAGTTCTTCACCTGTATAAAACTGAAGCCGCTGAATAATTCCAAAACGCGTCTGCAATGGCTTTGAAACCATTCCAGCCTTTGTAGTAGCACCAACCAAAGTAAAATGCGGAATAGGAATACGCACTGTTCGTGCAGCCGCTCCCTGTCCAATCACCCAGTCAAGTTCAAAGTCTTCCATCGCAATATAAAGCATTTCTTCAATTGCCGGCTTTAAACGATGAATCTCGTCAATAAAAAAAACAGTTTGCGGCGTGATTGTAGAAAGTATTCCGGCAAGATCCTTAGGCTTGTCGAGAGCAGGCGCACTTGTAACCTTAAAATCAACTCCAAGTTCGTTTGCAGTAATTTGGGCAAGAGTCGTTTTTCCAAGTCCAGGCGGACCAATTAAAAAAAGATGATCCAAAGCCTCTTTTCGTTCCCTGGCGGCATTTATAAAAACCTTAAGATTTTCTTTTACAGACTTCTGTCCCAAAAATTCATCAAGACAAAGAGGACGCAAATTTCCTTCCTGACTGTCATCTTCGTTCAAAAAGTCAGCGCGCACAATCCTAGAATCATTTTCAGAAAAATCAAAATCGCTGTTTCTTGTAATCTTAGTAGAACCCGCACTTTCCATCGCAATATTTTTAGAAGCCTGACTCGAAAGCTGGGCAAGCATATTCATTTCGTCAGTTTCATCAGAAGAATTTCTTTCATACAGGCTTTTGTGATTTACGCTTTTATTCATTTAGCCATCTCCACAATCGCCCTTCGGAAAATAAAATCCTCTTTTTCAGCACTGCTCTTATTTTTAAAATCAGGATTTTCTCTAAGTTCATCAGCAAGATTCTGAACTGCTGCCTCGCAATTTTTTCTGTCATAACCCATATCAATCAAAGCCGCAACAACGTCCGCGTATGGAGAAGAAAGTTTTTTTTGCGGCGCAAAATTTTCCTGTTCCAGACTAAGTTTTCCCTTAAGCTGCAAAAGCATTTTCGCAGCAGTTTTTTTCCCGACACCAGGAACCTTTTGCAAAGTTTCAAGATCTCCGCTGTCCAAAACTCGTGCAAGTTCAGAAAATGCAATTCCGCCCATAATTTTTAGTGCAGCCTTAGGTCCGATTCCGTCAACCTTAAGAAGATCAAAAAAAAGCTGACGTTCGCTAAGTGAAGAAAAACCGTAAAGCGCCATAAGAACATCAGTATGCTGCATCCACACAAAAACTCTTGTTCTTTCGCCAACCTGCGGAAGTAAATCAAGACTTGTATCTGGAACATTCACTTCCCATTCAATTCCGTTAGTGTCAATAAAAAGTTTCTGCGGAAATTTTCCCGTAATTGTACCGGTTAAACTGTTAAACATAAAAATATTATAACAAAAAAAAAACTCTTATAAAAGAATTAAAAAAACAGGATTTTTTCTTTTTTTTCAGCTGATTCACTGAGCGTATCCCGCTTTTCAGGGTTCCGCTTTCGCTTCATACCGGCTAAAGCCGGTACGCTTTCGCGCCCTTACAATCGGGGCTAGGATTTTTTTTAGTGCATAAACTTATTTCTTACGGCTGTAAATTTTTCAATTTCTTATTCCGCACACATTTATGTGAGTAATTGCTCCAGCAAGTGCATCAGCCGCATGATTTGGCTGAGGAACAGTACGCAAATTCAGCAGAAATTTTACAGCATTCTGCACAGTTTCCTTATCGGCGTCTCTTGTTCCCGTTACAGAATATTTTATTTGATTCGGAGTGTATGTAAACAAGGGAACGGCATTTTGTGCAAAACAAAGAGTAATAACGCCCTTTGCTTCGGCAACTGCAAGTGCACTCGAAGAATTTCTGGAAAAAAACAAGGTTTCCATTTCGGCTTCATCAGGCTTAAACTCGTCAATAAGAGCACAAAGTCTGTTATAAATAGATAAAAGTCTTATTTCATGGCTTTCTTCAGACTTTGTTTCAATTACGCCGTAGCTAACAAATTTTATTCGCCCGCCAATTACATCAAGCACGCCAAAACCTGTGTGTGCAAGACCAGGATCAATTCCCATTACACGCATAAATTTTTCTCATTTTAAAGCAAAAAAGCCCGCCAAAATCCAGCGGGCCAATTAAAATAAATCCACAAACTTTATTTATTGCAATCTCCAAAAAAAATAATCTTCAAGGAGTCTTACAAAATAAAAATGCAGATTTTACAAACGATTATTCAGCGTCAGGATCAAATCCTTCAGGATATTCAACTGTAGAATATACGTTCTGAACATCATCATTATCTTCAAGTTTGTTAAGAAGTTTTGCAACTTTCTTTGCAGTTTCAACATCAACTGCCTGGTATGCCTGAGGAACCATATCAACTGAAGCAGAAAGAGTTTCCCAGCTTTTGCCCTGAATTGCTTCAACAACAGCGTTAAATGCTGCCGGAGAAGTTGTAACTGTAATAATTCCGTCTTCGTTTACGATGTCGTCAGCACCTGCATCCAAAGCAACTTCCATCACTTCGTCTTCAGAAACTTTTTCAGCATCAAGTTCAATAACACCCTTGCGGTCAAACATACGGCTAACAGAACCTGATGTTCCAAGATTTCCGCCGTTCTTTGTAAAGATATTGCGAACATCAGCAGCAGCGCGGTTGTGGTTGTCTGTAAGAACATCAACTAAAACTGCAACGCCACCCTGAGCGTATCCTTCATAAACAAGTTCTTCGTAAGATACAGCAC
>CAVCIJ010000096.1:0-2546 GCA_963601995.1 bacterium
GCCTCAGTTGAACAAAATCATCACTCGCAAACAAAAAACGACACTTTTCTTTGCATTCCGCCACTTTATCACACTGGCGCAAAAATGCACTGGATGGGTTCTTTAATTTCGGCAGGAAAGGCTGTTCTTTTGCGCGGTACAAAACCTGATACAATTCTAAAAGCAGTTTCAGACGAACAGTGTACTATTGTCTGGCTTTTAGTTCCCTGGGCGCAGGATATTATTGACGCTTTGGACAGAGGCGATATCAGCATTAAAAATTACAAACTTAATCAGTGGCGACTCATGCACATTGGCGCTCAGCCTGTTCCAAAAAAATTGATTGAAGACTGGAAACGATATTTTCCACATCATCAGTATGATACAAATTATGGTCTTTCAGAAAGTATTGGACCTGGTTGCGTTCATCTTGGAGTGGAAAATGAAAATAAAATCGGAGCAATTGGAATTCCTGGCTTCGGCTGGCAAACTAAAATTGTAGACGAAAAGCGCATTTCTGTAAAAAACGGCGATGTTGGCGAACTTGCGGTAAAAGGTCCGGGAGTTATGGAATGTTACTATAAAAATCCTGAAGCAACAAAAGAAGTTCTTGACGGAGATGGCTGGCTTTACACCGGAGATATGGCAATGCAGGACGAAGACGGATTTATCTGGCTTGTTGACAGAAAAAAAGACGTAATTATTTCTGGCGGAGAAAATTTGTATCCGGTTCAAATAGAAGACTTTTTGCACAAAATGGACGCTGTAAAAGATGTTGCAATTATTGGACTTGCCGACAAAAGACTTGGCGAAATTGCAACTGCAATCATTGAAGTAAAAGAAGGTCATTCCTGCACAGAAGAAGACGTAAACAATTTCTGTATGGAACTGCCAAAATACAAGCGACCTAAAAAAATCATTTTTGCTCAAGTACCGCGCAATGCTACTGGCAAAATCGAAAAACCAAAGTTGCGCGAAAAATACAGAACTGTAAATCCTTTTGAATCAATGATAAAAGATTAAAGTTGCCTTTTTAATCTGTTTTTAAACTGATTTTTAAAATTTCTAAAATTTAAATGTGTAAGGAAAAAAATATGTCTGAAAAAAAACTAATGCTTGGAAATGCAGCTGCAGCGCGGGGACTTTACGAAGCCGGAGTTAAGATTATTTCGAGTTATCCGGGAACTCCAAGCACTGAAATAACAGAAGAAGCTGCAAAATACAAAGAAATTTACTGCGAATGGGCACCAAATGAAAAAGTCGCACTGGAAACAGTTTATGGCGTTTCGCTTGCAGGACAAAGAGCTTTTTGTGCAATGAAACATGTTGGTTTGAATGTAGCTTCAGATCCACTTTATACCGCAAGTTATTCTGGAGTAAATGCGGGACTGGTCATTAGCGTTGCTGATGATCCGGGAATGCATTCAAGTCAAAATGAACAGGACAGCCGCCATCATGCAATTGCTTCAAAAATTCCAATGCTTGAACCTGCCGATTCTCAGGAAGCGATTGACTTTGCAAAGATTGCATTTGAAATTTCAGAAAAATTTGACACTCCTGTTTTATACAAAATGTGCACCAGAATTTCCCACAGCCAAAGCGTTGTAAATTTAGGAAGCAGAACTGAAGTTCCGGAAAAAAAATACGAAAAAAACATTCAAAAAAATGTAATGACTCCGGCAAACGCAATAAGAAAACATCCGCTCGTAGAACAAAGAATGAAAAAAATCGAAGAATGGTCACTTACAAACGGCATAAACCGAATTGAAAAAGCGGAAATTTCCAGTCCAAAAGATGCGATTGGAATCATTACAAGTTCCACAAGTTATCAGTACGTAAAGGAAGTTTTTGGCTCAAGTGTGAATATTTTAAAACTCGGAATGGTAAATCCTCTTCCAAAAAAAATGATTTTGGAATTTGCGGCCGAAGTAAAAGAACTTTATGTTGTAGAAGAACTTGATCCAATAATCGAAAATTTCTGCAAATCACTCGGAATTTTATGTCACGGAAAAGACATTCTTCCAGTTTGCGGAGAATACAGTCAGAATCTCATAAAAAGTGCATTCGGAATGAAATCAAGTTCGGGCAAAAAAATTAATGCTGAAATTCCAGTTCGTCCGCCGATTATGTGCGCAGGCTGTCCGCACAGAGGAATTTTTTATATTCTAAGCAAACTAAAATTGAATGTTATGGGCGACATTGGCTGCTACACACTTGGTGCCGCCGCTCCGCTTTACGCAATGGATATGAATTTGTGCATGGGAGCTTCCGTAAGTTCTCTGCACGGATGGAACAAGGCACTCGGTTCTGCCGGAGAAAAAAAATCTGTTGCGGTTATAGGAGACTCAACTTTTGTTCATTCAGGAATTACAGGACTTGCATCAATCGCCTATAATCGAACAAATTCCACAGTAATCATTTTAGACAATTCTATTACAGGAATGACAGGTCATCAGCAAAATCCGACTACAGGAAAAAATCTTTATGGAGATCCAGCTGGAAAAATTGATTTAGAACTGCTTATAAAATCGATGGGAATTTCCAGAGTAAAAGTTGTAGATCCATAC
>CAVCIJ010000097.1:0-5611 GCA_963601995.1 bacterium
ATATATATATATGAGAGTTTTTAAGAGTCGGCTGACCTTTAATTTCTCTTGTATCCATTTTAAGTTGAGTGCGCACAAGACTTAATTTTTTTAGTAATTTTCTAAAAGTCTTTTAAGAAATTTTAGAATTCTGCTGAATCATTTTTGGAAGAAGATTAAAAATCACACCGGGTTTTGAAGCTTCTTTCTAAGTTATTTCTCAATCAAGGAAAACAATGTTCTGCTAAAAATCAAATCATCGCTTTCCAAATAAAATGGAGTTTTTAAAAAAGTTTATGAACGCATTAAATCAAATCATTCTTGAAGGAAATGTTGTACGCCAGCCAGAAAAACGCGAAGTAAAAAATGGAATCCGCGTCTGCTCAATTCCGATTGCCGTTAACCGTCGCTACAAGTCATCATCAGGACAGCTTACTGACGAAGTTTCATTTTTTGACATTACAGCATTTGGAAATCTTGCTGATTCCTGTGAAAAATGGTGCCCAAAGGGAAGAGGAATTCGTGTTGTAGGACGCTTAAAACAAGAAACGTGGACTGGCGAAGACGGAAAGCACCGCAGCAAAGTTTTTGTAGTTGCAGAACATATTGAATTTAAACCATTCTTCAAGAAAAGTGAAAATTCAAAATCCGCAGAAACAAACGATGACGTTCCAAAAAGTGCTGATTCAAGCAAAAGCGAAAGTAAAAAACAAAAACTCGCAATGCTTGCAGAAGCTGCCGCTGCTGCACAAAACGAAAGCGAGGAGGATGACAGTTCAGAAATAACATTTTAGTTTTTTTTGCAGTCTCAAAAAGAACTAAAATTCTTAAAAAGACTGCGTCTTAGATTTAAAAAAGTTTTTGGAATTTTCTAAAAAAAAATAAAATCTTTTATAAAGTTCCGCAAAAATTAAAAATCTTGATTTAAAAAAGTTGCCGCTGAAAATCAGCAAAAAAAACATCGCTAAAAAAGCCTTTTATTCTGGAAAAAAAACTCCCCATATTCTCCTTTTCAGAATAAAGCGGCAGAACTAGCGGCGTTTTTTTGAAGTCTTACGGGCATTGAATTTTTTATTTCTGGAAGCGGAATAAGATTTTCCTGTGCTCGAATTTTTTGAAGAGCCGGAATTATCTTTTCCGTAAACAGTTTTATACATCATCGCCTTTGCTTTCTTTTCGTTCATTGCCTGATAAGCTTCAATTTTTTCAGGATTATAAAATCCGTCTTTCCAGTTAAAACGTGATGCACCTTCGATAATTTCGTGTTTCTGCATAATATTCGTAAGGTCACGCATATCATTTTTTCGCACCTGGGTTTTTGAAAAGTCAATTACGAACCTTCTAAAACCTTTAACTTTGAGCTGCTCAATTTTTTCAATGATACTAAAAGGAAGTTCCGGCATAACAAAAGAGCCGTCAACTGAAGAATTTACCCTAAACTCTGAATTTTCCCTGTCGGTAAAATAAGTAAAATCGTATTCTTCAGGAAGCGAAAATCTCATTCTAAAAAGCACAGGATAAGCAAAAACACTCAATAAAACGCGGGAACGCTCAGTAAAACCAGCAAATGTTTCATCAAGATTATCAGCAGAATTTTCAATTGGAGTCCAAAGCGCCATAAGATTCAAATTTTCCAGGAAACTTACCGCCCATTTATTGAATGTGTAAAGATAAGGCCCTGCAATCAAATTAAGATTTTTGCCCCGAAGCATTTCTATGTGCGAAAGATTGTTCACAATAAAATTTGTGTATCCCTTTGCCACAAGTTCATCAAGTTCAGCTTTTAAGGAAGAAGAATTTCCTTCTGCAGCAAATGGATCCAAATTTATAATCACCATTTTTTTACTGAATGGAAGAACTGGCTTTTCAGGATTATCTTTTTTAAGAAGATCATATTTTGTTTCAAAGTTCCATTCAAGAATCACACGAACCGGACGAAGTGACTGAACAATATGTGCATCAGCCACAGTTGAAACAGCAGCATAAAGTCCCTCAGGCAACCATTTAAGTTCATCTTTTTTAAGCGGACTCAAATCAAGAACCGGCAGTCTCTCAGGTCCAGGCTGTTTTGTAAAACGCGACAAATCTGCTGGAAGAACTCTCCTGTATCGCTTAGACATTGCCTTTGTTTGCAAAAGGTAAACGCTGTCACTAATTCCAAATTCCTTTGGAACATCAATCCATCTGTTTTGTTTTTCATCCTCTTTTACAAGACGCACTTTGTGACTTTCCCTTCCAGAATCATCTTTTTTGTGCAATCTGATGCTGTCTCCAGGATCAGGCTCATAATCTCCGCCAGAAATAACAGCCATTCTAATCGGCTTCATTTCTTTCTGAACAGCATTTTCATTAGCATTAAAAGCACTTTCCGAATTTTCAGCATTTTGCGAAAAAACAGCAGGCTTTTTTAAATAATAGCTTGCCTCTTTTATTTCATCAGCACTGGCATCCCTGATTTTAGAAATTTTTCCCAAAAAAATTCCTGTTCCGCCAGCCTGATTTGGATTCAAAATCTTTGCACCTGCATTTTTTACACCGTCAGCAGCATCCTTAAATCCGTACCAGTAATCAGTTTTAGAACGTGCAAAATCTGTACTTAAAATTCTGTGTCCCTCAGCAAGAGCGCCTTTTTTATCATTCTGCCAGTGATCCATCACGAATCTGTAAGCCGCAGTAACAGCGCCCACATACTCAGCACTTTTCATTCTTCCTTCAATTTTAAAACTGTCAATTCCAGCACTCATAAGTTCCGGAATATGATCAATAAGTTCAAGATCGCACGGAGAAAAATAATATCCCTGACTGATTCCACCGTTAAGTTCCGCACTGTAATAACGGCGGCATGCCTGAGTACACATTCCGCGGTTTGCAGACTTTCCGCCCAAAAAACTTGAAAAAAGGCAAAGTCCGCTTTCGCTCACACAAAGTGCTCCGTGAACAAACATTTCAATTTCAGCCTTTGTATTTGCCTTAATTAACTTAACTTCCTCAAGCCCAAGTTCCCTCGCAACAACAACCCTCTTAAGTCCCTGTCTGTACAAAAGATTTGCCGCTGCAGAACTTTCAACATTCATTTGAGTCGATGCGTGAAGTTCCAGATCCGGGAAAAATTCCTGGCACATTCTTACAACGCCAAAATCCTGCACAATAAGTCCGTCCGGTCCAATTTTATTCAAATACCCCAAAAATCTGTACAAACGCTCAGTTTCATGTTCTTCGCAAACTGTATTCACAGTCACATAAATTTTCTTTCCAAGCCTGTGCGCCGTCTGAACCGCAGCCTCAAACTGATTCCACGCAAAATTTGAAGAGCGCAAACGGGCATTAAAACTCTTGAGTCCCATGTAAACTGCATCAGCGCCCTCGCCAAAAGCCGCATCAAGCGCTTCAATATTACCTGCCGGTGCTAATAATTCTGTCATAAACAGAAGTATATCAGCAAACAAAAAAAATCACTACACTTGATTTCCTTATTTTTTTATGGAGAAAGACGCAGGCTTAACGCCTGCTCGCTAAAAGAAGGCTCTTCGCGGTTCCGCTTTCGCTCCATTCTTGCGCTTACGCTCCAGAACGCACTTCGTGCGCCGCTTCGATCCGACTAGTGAAAACTCGCCGTCCAAAGTTCATTTCGCAAAGAAAAATCCGCTTTCGCTTTTTATAAAAGTTCATCTTAAAATGAAAAAAACACACTGATTGAAAATATCAATTTTTTTTCATATATTTTACTTATGTCGAATTTTTTTAAAAACTTGTTCAGTTCGCTTTTTGGAGCAGACGATCCAGAAGTAATAAAACGCAAGGCTCTTAAAAACGTTGCAAAAAATCTCGCGCGCACAAAATACAAATTCTACAGATTCAACTCGCACGAAGCAGATCCTTCATTTGCAAAATTCCTCTACGAAATATATAAAGTCATTTCTCCGGCACAACTTATGTTCCAGAATATGACTCCTCTCGCACTAAAAATGATGGTTATAAATTCATCACTTTCAGACGAAAAACGCGAACTAATTGACGAACTTAGCGAAGCAAATTTAAAAGAACTTGGAAAAAAAATGTCGCTTGCCGACCTAACAGAAAAAGTCCGCAGCAACTACGAAAGCATTATGTCTGACATGGACAATTTAGCACTTGCAAAAATTGACGCTCTGTATTCGAAATTTGTCGCAATGAAAAATTTCTGCACATTCGATTTTTACTTTGCGCTCAAAAAATTTGATTCAAATTTAGTAGAACATAACTTTTCTTCAATACCGCGTTTTTCCGCAGTAAACGGAACTTACATTGCAGAAGATTTAAAGAATTTTATTGCAGTTGCCTGGTCACTTCCTTTCAACGCTGACTGGGACGACGTTTTTAAAGCTCTCAAAAGAACACGCGAAGTTGAACCTATAACACTGACAAATTGGAAACGTATCATTGCACATCTAAAACCCGTAAAAGACAAAAAAGTCATCGAAATGATGATTCGTCTTGTTACAGAAAATCCTGAATACGCAGAAGAATTTAATTTCAGCGATCTTCATATAATCGATGAATATCTTTCTGATGTAAGAAAGGTTGCAGAAAATTTTATTTCTCAAACAAAGGCAAAGCAAAGTGAAGCAAAGGCAAATTCACTTTTAAAGCAGATTTTCGGTTCTTCAGAAATTGAGCCTTTGAAGCATTATAACAATACATACAGCAGCCAGTTTGAACGCAAAAATCTTGGTTCATACAAATACGGCGATCCGCTCAGCGTTTTAAAAGCCTTCCTTATGGACTACACAAAAAAAGAACTCCGCGAACTTTCGGACATTCTTTTAGTGCGTGCTGAATGGACAAATCAGCAGCTGGCTTCTCCAATGAGCGAAGCCTTTCATCAACTTATGGAAATTGCAAATGAAGTTGTAAGTTTTGATAATAAGCTTGGAGATACTGCAGAAATCGGTGCAAAATTCAAAACATATCTTCCACGTGCAGAACGCGACAAAGAGGCACGCAACATAATTCTTATGCTTCTTAACGACACAAATGATGAAGCCGCAGAAATGATTCTGCTGGCCGTAAAGAATTTTGTTATTTACGCAAGAAATTTAAAAATGCTTCTTGAAGACTTTGTAAAACCTCACGGAGAAATTGTTCTAAACTGGAAAGAAATTGATCATTATGCTGAAGAAAAATTAAAGGATATGTGTATTGACGCATACAAAAAAATCTTTTCGCTTGTTTCACTTATTCAAAGTTACAATGTAAAACGTTCAGAACAAAATCAGGAAAATAAAAAATGATTTATAAAACAAAACTTATTGTAAGATCCTACGAACTCGACAGTTACAATCACGTAAATAACGCCGTTTACTTAAATTATCTTGAACACGCAAGAATGGATTTTCTTCATCAAATTGGATTCAACTACAAAGGGCTTTTTGAAAAAGGATTTTACACTTATGTAACACACATCGACATTCACTATAAAGCTTCTGCCCTGCTTGATGATGAACTTACAATCGAAAGTCAGGCAACAAAATTGGGAGCAGCAAGCGGAACAATTCATCAGGAAATAAAAAAGTTTGCAGGCACAAAAGACGAAATTGTGTGCGTTACAGCCGACGTAACCTGGGCTTGCGTAAAAGAAGGAATAATTTCTAAA
>CAVCIJ010000098.1:0-4588 GCA_963601995.1 bacterium
CGTAGAAACTCCGTCTTACTCATTGACTTCGGCAGACGATTCAGACGCAGTTAAAATTACAACAAAAAAAGACAAAAGTATTGGCACAAGTCTTAATGACGACGTAAACATAAAACTTACCACAACAGATTATGCTGATGAAGAAACTTCAACAGGCGTAATAAAGCTTGACCTTTCAGATTCCACAAAATCTTATGCAGTTTATCTTACAGGCACAATGACAAGCGGTGGCGTAAAAATTCAGACAAACGAAAATTATGAAGTTGGCGTTTATTTAAACGGAGTTTCAATCACTTCATCAGATTATCCATGCCTTGAAATTACAAAAGGCGCCGCTGCCACAGTTTTTCTTGTTAGCGGAACTCAAAACACCTTTACTGACGGAAGAAAATACGGAACTGGATACGGCGAAGAATACTCAACTTCTTCCAGCGACACTTACGAAGATGACGAAGGAAATTCTGTTTCCTGCACAGTTGTAAGTTCAGCACAACGCGACGGTAGCGATGCAAAAGGAACTTTATTCTGCAAGGGTTCTATGACAATCTGCGGAAGCGGAAGCCTTGAAATCACACAGGCCTACAAAAACTGCATTGCATCAAAATCAATTTTACAAGTTGAAAACGGAACTCTTGACTTAACTTCAACCGGAAAATGCGGACTTTACGGCGACTACGGAGTTGAAATTTCTGGAGGGGAAATAACTTACAGCGGTTCAGGAGCAGTTTCTTCATCTTCATACCGCAAAGCACACGGAATCAATGTTGACGACGAAACATATTCAGACTCTTACGTAAAAATCAGCGGCGGAACTTTGGAATTTACAATTTCTTACGGAAAAGGAATAACTGCACCTGCAATAAGCATTTCTGGCGGAACAAATACAATAAAAATCACTTCACCAACAGCAAAAATCCTGGACACTTCATCAACTTACACAAATGCCGACGGTGAATCAAAAACAGGCACAATTTCTTTTGCTCCAAATGGAATTGACGGCGAAACTGTAACAATTTCGGGCGGAACAACAACAATAACTTCTCCCTGGACTTCACTAAATTCTGACGGAAATGTTACCGTTTCCAGCGGAACTTTGACATTAACTTCTAGCGGCAGCGGACTTTACGATTCATCAGACAGCGACTACACAGCACCAGCATGCATAAAGGCTGACAAAAACATCATTGTAAAAGGCGGAACAATAACCGGAACTGCAGGCGGAAACGGCAGTAAGGGAATTAAAGCCAGCGGAACTTATACACAAAGCGCAGGTTACGTAAATGTTAGCGCAACAGGCTCTAATCTTGGAAGTTCAAGTTCATCTAGATTCGGAAGTTCAAGTTCTTCATCAGCAAGTTCAGCTGCAAAAGGTGTAAGAATCGCTGGTGCAATCATAATTTCCGGCGGAAAACTTTACGCTTCAAGTACGAATAATGAAGCAATCGAATCAAAAAGTACACTCACAATCACAGGTGGCGAAGTTTACGGATATTCAACCGCAGATGATGGAATAAATTCTGCTTCCACAATGACAATTTCAGGCGGTTACGTTTGCGGCTATTCTTCTGCCAACGACGGACTTGATGCAAACGGAAATATGTACATAAAAGGCGGAGTCGTTTATGCAGTCTGCACCTCGCAGCCAGAAGTTGCCCTTGATGCAAACACAGAAGACGGCTACAAACTTTATATTTCTGGCGGAACAGTTATAACTTTAGGTCCAATCGAAAATGGTTCAAGTTTAATCCAAAGCTGCTACAAAGCTTCAAGCTGGAGTGCAAACACAACTTACGGCGTAACAGTCGGAAGCACAACATACGTATTCACAACGCCTTCAACAACAAGCGGTTACGGAAGCGGAATTATACTTTCTGCTTCATCAAAGCCAACTCTTACTTCCGGTGCAAGCACAACTGGCGGAACTTCTTATTTTGACGGAAAAATGTACATAGGCGGAACAAAAGGCAGTTCAAGCGTAACTTTAAGTTCTTACTCAAGCTCTTCTTCCAGCGGACGCCACTAAATCAAGACAAAGAGAATCGTTTTGCAGCGTCGAAATTTTTTAATTTTTTTTGGAACATAGTTTTTACTTTCGACCGCTGCTCTATCGCAGCCTGCGCCTGCTCAATGAGTTTTCGCAAGAAAACTCATTGAGCAGACAAAACTTGCAGCTTTTTTTGTTAAGCAATAGATTTTTGCCAGACAGGAAATTTCACTGGTAACTGTGCTTCGCTCCATTCTTGCAGCAAATATTATTTATAAAGTTTTTTTTCAAAAAATCACGACGTTACAAAAAAAAATCCTCATCAAATAATCAAAATTCAAGAGAATTCATTATTTTATTATGATAGAATACTCCCTGCTTTTTACAAAAAAACTAAAATAAAAACTGCCGGAAATACCATCAGTTTTAAAATTGATCTTTTATGGAGAAAAATAAATGGCGGATTATCACGTTTTTCCAGATGCACCGGAAGGCACTCCAAAAGCAAATTTTGTTCATCTTCACGTTCACTCAGATTATTCGCTTCTAGACTCCTGTGCAAAACTCGATGATTTGGTTGCAAAAGCAAAGCGTCTCAATATGCCGGCACTTGCACTCACCGATCACGGAAATATGTTCGGAGCACTCAACTTTGAACATCTTTGTCACATCAACGGAATAAATCCCATTGTTGGCGAAGAATTTTATGTTGCCTACGGAAGTCATCTTGAAAAAAACGATGTTCCTTATTCTTCAAAAGGCGAAGACGGAGAAAGGCACGCCCACTATTTTCACCTGATTTTACTTTGCGAAAACGAAACCGGCTATAAAAATATGAGCTGGCTTTCTTCAATTGCATACACTGAAGGACTTTATTACGGAAAGCCCCGCATTGACTTTGAGCTTTTGGAGAAATACCACGAAGGTCTTATCTGCTGCTCTGCGTGTGTTGCAGGCGAACTTCCTCAACTAATTCTTGCAAACAAAATTGACGAAGCAAAGGAACTTGCTCTCAAATACAAAAATCTTTTTGGCCCAGATCATTATTATATAGAACTTCAGGATCACGGACTTTCTGATCAAAAAAGAATGAATCCTATACTGATTCAAATTGCACGCGAACTCGACATTCCGCTGGTTGTTACAAACGACATTCACTACGTAGAGCGCGAAGATGCCGAAGCTCAAGACTGCCTGCGATGCATCGGATTCAAAAAAAATATGAACGAGCCTCATCAGCAAATGGGAACGTCTGCAGAATGGTATTTTAAGACTGAAGAAGAAATGCGTCTTTTATTTCCAAACGTTCCTGATGCTTACGAAAATACTGTAAAAATCGCAAATATGTGCAATCTTACAATTCATCAATACAAAACTCAGGAATTAAAAACCTGTTTGCCGCGCTTTGAGCTGCCAAAAGAATTTCAAACTCACGGAGAAGATTATTCAAAAAATCAAGATGACTACGTGCGGCACCTTGTAGAAAAAGGACTTCGCAATCGCTACCCGGAAATTACGCCCGTAATCCGTCAGCGTGCAGAATACGAACTTGGAATCATCTTTAAAATGGGATTTTCCGGCTACTTCCTGATTGTATGGGAATTCATCAACTGGTCAAAATCAACCTGGGACAACGTAAACAACAAAGCAAAGCCTTACATTCCAATCGGACCTGGTCGTGGTTCGGGCGCAGGTTCACTTGTTGCCTACTCGCTTGGAATTACGGACATTGATCCTTTCCGCTACAAATTGATTTTTGAACGTTTCTTAAACCCTGAACGTGTTTCCATGCCGGATTTTGATGTGGATATGGATTTCGACTATCGCCAGGACATCATCCAGCATACGCGCGATTTGTACGGCGATCCGCAGGTAGGACACATAGTAACGTTCGGAACGCTCAAACCAAAAAACTGCATTGCCGACGTTGGACGCACACTTGGCATTCCTCTGTCAGAAGTGAATATGCTCAAATCAAAAGTTTCTGAAAACTTAAAGGCAAAACTCAAAAACTGTTTTTCTCCTCCAGACGAAAAATTCCCAGACGGCGGTCAGCTTGCAGAATTCCGGCACGATCCGCGCTACGAAAAACTCTTTGACCTTGCACTCAAGCTTGAAGGCTGCAAACGTAACACAGGTCTGCACGCATCAGGAATGGTAATCGGACTTACGGCACTTCCAAACTGGGCACCAGTATTCAAGGATTCAAAAACTGGAGAAGTCGGCGTTCAATACACAATGGACATTATCGAACCATGTGGACTTGTCAAATTCGACTATCTAGGACTAAAAACACTTTCTTTAATTCGCTACGCTGAAAGTATCATCAACAAGCATAAAAAAAGCGAAGATCCGATTTTTGACTGTTCAAAGGTAAGCGAAACTGACAAAAAAACATTTGAACTTTTCTGCCGTGGCGACTCAGTTGCAGTCTTTCAGTTTGAATCGCCTGGAATGCAGAAAATTCTGCGTCAGTTCCAGCCGGAAAAAATTGAGGATTTAGTTGCATTAAACGCACTTTACCGTCCGGGACCGCTTCAGTTTATTCAAAACTACATTGACGGAAAATGGAAGCCCGAAACAATTCACTATCCAGATCCTTGC
>CAVCIJ010000099.1:0-3873 GCA_963601995.1 bacterium
GGTGATGTTGGAATTCCGCGTGTTTTGAATATTTATGAAAATTATCCGCTCTGGTTTACTTTTTTTACAAAACTCGGATTCCGCGTAAGGTTAAGTCCCCGTTCAAGCCGTTCAATTTACGAAAAAGGACTTGAAACAATTCCTTCAGAATCAGTCTGCTATCCTGGAAAAATTTCTCACGGACACATCGAAAGTCTTTTGCAGCAGGGAATTAAATTTATTTTTTATCCGTGCGTGCCTTACGAAATTCAGGAAGATAAGGGCGCTGGAAATCATTACAACTGCCCGATCGTTACAAGTTATTCAGAAGTTTTGCGCAACAATGTTGATCAGATTCGGCAGGACGAAAATCTTATTTTTATGAATCCGTTTCTGCCGATTTATGACAAAGAGCGTCTTTCTGAAAGACTTTATGAAGAGTTAAATAAGACTAGAAAATTCACTTTTACAAAAAAGCAGATTGATGATGCCGTAGAAGCGGCTTGGGCTGAACAAAAGAAATTCAAGAAAGAAATTGAAGAAAAAGGTGAGGAAGCCCTTGAAATTATAATCAGGCGCGGAGCAAACGGAATCGTTCTTGCAGGACGTCCTTATCATCTTGATCCAGAAATTAATCATGGAATTCCAGAAATGATAAACGAACTCGGAATGGCGGTTTTTACAGAAGATTCTGTTGCTCACCTTGGAAAAATTGAGCGTCCGCTTCGCATCATTGACCAGTGGACTTATCATAATCGTCTTTACAGGGCAGCGGCTTTTACAAGTCAGATGATGAATCTTGAACTTGTGCAGCTTACATCTTTTGGTTGCGGACTTGATGCAGTAACTTCCGATCAGGTTGATGAAATTATGAAGTCTAAGAGCAGAATGTATACTCTTATAAAAATCGACGAAGGAAGCAATCTTGGTGCCGTAAGAATACGAATTCGTTCTCTTATTGCCGCTGTAAAGGCCCGCGAAAGAAATCGCATAAAGCCTGTTGTAAAAAGTGCTGCATACAAACGTGTAGTCTTTACAAAAGAAATGAAGTACAAGCATACAATTCTTGCTCCTCAGATGAGTCCGATTCATTTTAAACTTCTGCAAAAAGCTATGGCTTATTCAGGTTACAATTTTGTAATTATGGAAGCCGTTGATCCAGGTGCTGTGGAAACTGGTCTCAAGTACGTAAACAATGATGCCTGCTATCCTTCAATTCTTGTTGCCGGACAGATGATTCAGGCTTTGCAAAGTGGAAAATACGACTTGAATAACACATCACTTCTTATAACTCAAACAGGCGGCGGCTGTCGTGCCACCAACTACATTGGATTTATAAGGCGAGCTCTTGCAGATGCCGGACTTTCTCACATTCCTGTAATTTCAATGAATATGTCGGGACTTGAAAAAAATCCAGGCTGGACATACAGCCTTCCTATGATAATCAGAATGCTGCATGCAGTTATGCTCGGCGATCTTTTGATGCGCTGTCTTTACAGAACACGTCCTTACGAAGCAGTAAAAGGAAGTGCAGACGAACTTTATGAAAAATGGAATGCAATCTGCGAGAAAAAACTTAAGTCAACTTCAATGTCAACTTATCATCGGCTTATAAAGGGAATTGTGCACGATTTTGATAATTTGCCGCTGCTTCCTGTAAAAAAGCCGCGTATTGGTGTTGTAGGCGAAATTCTTGTAAAATTCCATCCGACTGCAAACAACGAAATTGTAAAAGTCATTGAAAGAGAAGGTGCAGAATGTGTTATGCCGGATCTAACTGACTTTGTTTTCTATACTTTGGCAACTGGAGTCTTCCGCCACGAAGAACTTGCATTCCCTAAAAAAACTGAGGACAATGCAAAACTTTTTGTTTGGGTGATTGAGCGGTTTAGAAAATATATGGAAAAAACTCTTAAAAAAAGCCATAGATTCGACAGTCCGGCAAATATTTTTGAAATGCAGAAAGGTGTTGATGATATTGTTCAGATTGGAAATATTATGGGTGAAGGATGGTTCTTAACTGCTGAAATGGTTGAACTTATTCATACTGGAGTTCCAAGCATTGCGTGTGTTCAGCCTTTTGCCTGCCTTCCAAACCACGTTACCGGCAAAGGAATGATAAAAGAACTTCGGAGAAGGTATCCAGGTGCAAATATTTCTGCAATCGATTATGATCCAGGCTCAAGCGAAGTAAATCAGCTTAACCGTTTAAAACTTCTTTTAAGCAATGCTCCGGCAGGAAAACATCCTGACGAAGAAGAGGACGGAATGATTCACTGTCCTGACGGAAAACTTGTAAAGCCTGAAATTCAACTTGCTGAAGGTGCCAGCGAATTTATTGACCCGGAACCTGTTGCAAAAGAAAATATTCCATCTTCAATGTAAAATGAATGTAAGGAGGCTGCGGCGTGAAAGTAAAAAAAATATTTTTATTTTTAGCACAATTATTTTTATTTTGCGCTTCAGTTTTTGCAGAATACAACAGTTATGGAATTCCAGATTCTGCGGAAATTCGAAGGACCATTCAGGATTCCTGGTTTTTGCAGAATCTGGCTGAACTCAGGACAAGAAATTCTGAACTTAGAAAAAATAACTTAGGTCAGACTTTTCAGATAAGAATGGAAGAACGCGTTGATTTCTATGCGGTAATTATTGCGCCCGAATCTTATTTAAATGTTGACCTGATTTCAGGAAATTCTAAGGAAACTGTAAAAATGGCGGTTTACCCGGAAGGTGCGCCAGGAAGTTTTGTTTTGTTCCGGGAAAAATCCACTGGAAAAGCATCAAAAATTCAGTGGTACTTTAATGCAGATCCCGATGTTTACCTTGAATTTTACGAAAAGGCAAATAAAACTTATGCTGATATGCTTGTATACTCTTCTTATGCAGCAAAATCAGTTCCTTTAAGCGTAAAATTTTCCTATCTTTTTTCTGCCGGATTTGAAGATATTCTAAGACTTACAAAAAGGTCTCTTCCCTGGCAGAATGTGCATGTTATTCCTGGTCAGTACCGTGAGTCTTTGCAGATGATTCAGGTAATCCGCGAAAATCTTCCAAAAATCGACTATGCCGAAAATGCCTGCTACAACGAGGACGGAACTCTTTATTCAATTCTTACGGGGAAAAAATTTACGCTCACAGATGAAAATGGAAATGAATATTTTCCCGAAGAAAACGGACGCCTTACTTTAAGCGGTGCTGGCTTTGCAAAGTGGATTATTGACGGACTTTTAGTTTCGTATATAGGGCGTGGCTCTGAAATTCAAAAAATGCTTCAGCCAACAATTGAATATTCTTCTACTGGCAAAAACGGCGTTTTATCACAAAAATACAATCTGAGTTTTTCTCTTGACTGGTGCAGAAATCTTGCATCAGAAGCTTTGTCAGCAAGATCTTCCCTTGATTATGATTTTAAAAGCGGCGGACTTGATGTAAACAAGAATTTTTTTGCAGCGGAAAATGAAGGAGGTCATCTTGTAAATTCCGCGGGTTATATTTTTAATACGGGTTATTCAGTAAAAAAACTAAAAAGCATCCTTTACGTTCTTGCAGTTAAAGAACCTTCGTATTTTTATCTTGCGGCAATAAAACAGCCTTCTAAAATAAAGCATGATGAAATGGTTTTTAACAACTGTGCGGTTATTTTTCCTTATTTTGATGATGCTGGACATTTTGACTGCGCAGTTTTTACAATGAACACAGAAGTTTCGCTCGAAGATTTTATTGATTTAAATGCTGCTTCCTATGTTCATCTTGAGAGGGTAAAATCAAGCAATTATTTTTCGCCAAAACAATAAAACTGTTTTTTATGGTAGATTAAAAAAAATTCCGTACTGAATTTTTAAATTTTTTGTTGATAAAAAAGATTTTTCAAGATAAGGATAGTTTATGCAT
>CAVCIJ010000100.1:0-13569 GCA_963601995.1 bacterium
AAAAGGATAAAACGAATTTTTTCTGATTTCAACTTTTCAGCGGTTTTTTAGCAGATTTCTGGAGCAAATTTTATCAGATTGCGGCGCTTACGCTGCTCACTCATTCCGTTCGGCCGCCGCGAATGCGGCGGCTTGCTTCGCAACAGCTCCAGTGCCGGCTAAGTTTTTTTTTCGCAAAAAATTTAGCTTATCCAAAGTTTTTATTTTCTGCTTTTCTTATAAAGGCCATCTCTGAAAAAAAACTCAAAACCAACATTAAAAATCAATTTTTACTGATACATTCTTACTTACTAAAAATCAAATTATTTTCCTTATCATATTTTCCTGCAGAACAAAGACTTTACCAAGTTTTTTTGATAAATACCAAGTTTTTTTGTTGCAAACAAAATAAAGTAAAGTTATAATCATTCAAGATTCTAAAAAATCAGGGAATTTTTAAAAATTTCAATTTTTAGGCTTTCCCGTCAACAAAAAAAATCTTTATTTTAGCGAGGTTTTCCCTTGAAAGAATCAGTTGTAGTAGACGCAGCAAACAGGCTGCAGACAATCAGTCCTGATATTTACGGACATTTTTCGGAGCACTTAGGACGCTGCATTTACGGCGGATTCTGGGTTGGCAAAGATTCTGACATTCCAAATATTCACGGATACAATAAGGCTGTTGTTGAAGCTTTTAAGGAAATCGACATCCCGAATCTCCGCTGGCCGGGCGGATGTTTTGCTGACGAATATCACTGGAAAGACGGAATCGGCCCTAAAGAAAACCGCAAGCGCATTATCAACACAAACTGGGGCGGAGTTGTAGAAGACAATTCCTTTGGAACACACGAATTTTTTGGACTCTGCGATGAACTTGGCTGCAAACCTTACGTATGCGGAAATGTAGGTTCAGGAAGCGTTCAGGAAATGGATGAATGGATTGAATATATGACATTCTCCGGCGAAAGTCCTATGGCTAATCTAAGAAAGCAAAACGGACACGAAGAAGCCTGGAAACTTCCATTTTTTGGCGTAGGAAACGAAAACTGGGGCTGCGGTGGAAATATGCGCCCGGAATTTTACGCAGACATGTACAGGCGCTATCAGACTTTTGTGCGTCAGTACGGAAAAGATAAAATTATGAAAATTGCCGGCGGTGCAAACGTAGACGATTACAACTGGACTGACGTTTTAATGCGCAACGCACACTGGCTTATGGACGGACTTTCACTTCATTACTACACATACGAATATCAGTGGGGCGACTTTAGGCCAGCAACCGGCTTTACAAAAGAAGGCTGGTACAGAATTATGAAAAACTGTTTTAGAATGGACGAACTTGTGCGCCGTCACGGAGAAATTATGGACAGGTACGATCCGGCAAAAAGAGTTTCTCTGGTTGTGGACGAATGGGGCAACTGGTTCAAAACAGAACCGGGAACAAATCCGGGATTTTTGTATCAGCAGAATTCTGTATGCGATGCTGTTGTTGCAGGAATTCATCTTAATATTTTCAACAATCATTCTGACAGAGTGCGCATTGCAAATCTTGCACAGGCTGTAAATGTTCTTCAGGCACCGGTATTTACCGAAGGCGACAAAATTGTACTTACGCCAACCTGGCACGTTTTCCATATGTACAAAAAACATCAGGGTGCAACACTTCTTGGAACAAGTGCCGCTTATTCTTCCTGCGGACTTCGCGGACTCGGTGAAAAAAAGGACGAAAATTTTGTAGTTCCGGGATTAAGTGCTTCTGCTTCTGTAAGAAAATGCGAAAAATGCGGAAAAGACAAATATCTTGTTACCATTGTAAATCCTGACGTAGATAACAGCAAAGAAGTTGAAGTAAGCATTGCAAATCTTGCAGGAAAAATTGAAAGTGCAGAAGCTTCTGTTCTTACAGGCAGTAAAATGGACGAAGTAAACACTTTTGAAAATCCTGACAATGTTACAGAAAAATCGCTTGCAGTTAAGATTTTGGACTCTCAGACTTTAAGCGTAAATATGCCAAGCCACAGCGTTGTTTCTATAAGCGTAACAGCATAAATTTTTGAGGTTAAGAATATGTGTCCTGACTGCGAAATTAAAAATCAACTTTCTGAAATTACAGCGGAAACTGTTCTTAACCAGGCAGAAAAATTTAAACGTATAGAAGGTTTTACAGCACCAGACGAACTTTTTGAAAAAAGAATGAAAATTTGCGAAAACTGTCCTTCATTTGTTTCTAAAATGATGTGCAGGGAAAACGGATTTTATTCAGCTTTTAAGGCAAAGATTCTGTCGGCAAAATGCCCAAAAAATTTGTGGAATTTTTCTTAACAAAAATTATAAAATGACATTTTCTGTAAACTTCTATAAAAAAAAGGACGGTTTTTATGAAAACAAAAATTACGGTCGTAAAAGAATTTAAAATCGGAAAGGTTGAAGACACACTTTTCAGTTCTTTTATTGAACATCTTGGACGTGCAATTTACACAGGAATTTATGAGCCGGGTCATCCAGAAGCAGATGAACAGGGATTCCGCAAAGACGTTATTGAAATGGTAAAAGATTTAAACGTTGCCTTAGTGCGCTATCCTGGCGGAAATTTCCTTTCGGGATATAATTGGAAAGACGGAATTGGTCCACGCGAAAACAGACCAGTGCGCCTTGACAGAGCGTGGCACACAATAGAACCGAATAAAATCGGCATTGATGAATTTT
The DNA here is from genome assembly GCA_963601995.1 of bacterium. GTDB lineage: Bacteria > Spirochaetota > Spirochaetia > Treponematales > Treponemataceae > Treponema_D. The sequence continues at coordinate 2,686 of CAVCIJ010000100.1, forward strand.
ATGACTGGAGCGTAAAAGCCGGAACAAAAATTATGGGCGCTGTAAATATGGGAACAGGAACTCCTCAGGAAGCTGGCGATTTGGTTGAATACGCAAATTATCCTGGCGGGACTTACTGGTCAGATTTAAGGCGCAAAAATGGTCATGAAAAGCCTTTCAAAATTGACACATGGTGCATTGGAAACGAAATGGACGGCGGCTGGCAGATTGGCCACATGAGTGCTGATGAATACGGAAAAAAAGCAAGAGAATCAGCAAAAATCATGAAGTGGACAGACGACAGCATAAAGCTTGTAGTTTGCGGAAGTGCGTCAACTTCAATGCCAACATATCCTGAATGGGACAGAGTCGTTCTTGAGCACACCTACGATTTTGCAGACTATATTTCGATCCACAGATATTTTGAAAATTTCGGTAATGACGATGACTTTTTAGCTTCGTTCTACGATATGGATCAGTTCATTAAAACAAGCATTGCCACCTGCGATTATGTAAAGGCATTAAAGCGCGGCAAAAAAGACATAAATCTTTCTTTTGATGAATGGAACATCTGGTATCAGCAGAAGCAGGAACCGCATCCGTGGATGGAAGCACCAAGAATTCTTGAAGATCACTATTCACTTTTAGACGCACTTGCATTTGGCGGAATGGCAATAACTCTTTTAAATCATGCTGACCGCGTAAAAGTTGCCTGCCTTGCACAGCTTGTAAATGTAATTGCTCCAATTTTTACAGAACCAGAAAAAGGTGCTTACAGACAGTCAATTTACTGGCCGTTCCGCGACATAAGCGTTTACGGAAGAGGAACTTCACTGCAGCCTGTTGTTCACAGCGAAAACAAAGTTACTGAAAAGTATGGCGAAGTTCCGGCAGTAATTTTTGCTTCAGTTTTGAGCGAAGACGAAAGCGAACTTAGCATTTTTGCCCTTAACACAAGCAAAACTGAGTCAAGTGAAACAGAACTTTCCCTTATGTCTTTTGGCGATTCAAAGATGATTTTTAGAACTGAACTTTGCGGAAACGATTTGAGTGCTAAAAACAGCCTTGAAAACCCAGACGCTGTAAAACCTAGAGAAGCTCCGCTGATTCAGGGAGAAAAGGGAAATTACACTGTAAACCTTAAACCTGCTTCATGGAACGTAATGCGCTTTAAGTTTGAAAAGTAATTTCTGAAAGAAAATTTTTATAAAAATTATAAGATTTTTGGAACTTGAAAAAAACACTAGTCGGATTGCAGGGGCGCGAAGCGTTCGCGCAGCGAATGGAGTGAAAGCGGAACCCCGAAAAGCCTTTACTTAGTGAGTTTTCTCCAAAATAAAAAATATGATTTTCAGTTTGAATTTTCTGCTGTAAAATCTATTTATAGAAGGATCTAATTTTTAGGAGGATATTTTTATGGAACTTAAAAAGTATGAATTTTGGTTCATTACTGGAAGTCAAGATTTGTATGGAGAGGAAACTCTCAAACAGGTTGAAAAAGACTCTAAGGCAATTGTTGAGAGTCTTAACAAAAGTGGTGCTTTGCCATGCGAACTTGTATGGAAACCTACTCTTTTAACACCGGAATCAATTCATTCAACACTTGAAAGCGCTAATGCTGACGATTCCTGCGCTGGAATTATCTGCTGGATGCACACATTCAGCCCTGCAAAAATGTGGATCGCAGGACTTAACGCATACAAAAAGCCTCTTTTGCAGTTGAATACTCAGTTTAATGTAGAAATTCCGTATGCCACAATGGATATGGACTTTATGAATTTGAACCAGAGTGCTCACGGAGACAGAGAATTCGGCTACATTACAAGCAGAATGGATCTTCCTCGCAAAGTTATTGCAGGTCACTGGAACGATCCAAACACTCAGAAACGCATTGCTGACTGGATGAGAATTGCACGTGCTGTTGCTGACGGAAAAACTCTCCGCTGCCTTCGCTTTGGCGACAACATGAGAGAAGTTGCAGTTACTGACGGAGATAAAGTTGAGGCAATGATCCGCTACGGATGGTCAGTTCCTTACTACGGAATTGGTGATCTTGTTGAATTGATGAATCAGGTTTCTGACGGCGAAATCAATTCGCTTTTTGACGAATACAATCAGAAATACGAAATTGTTTACGGAAATGACAAAGACTTTGTTACAAAGCAGATTAAGGAACAGGCAAAAATTGAAATTGCCCTGCGCCGCTTCTTAAAAGAAAACAATGGTGTTGCTTTATGCGATAACTTCCAGGATTTGCACGGAATGAAGCAGCTTCCTGGTCTTGCAATTCAGAGACTTCTTGCTGACGGCTACGGATTTGGTGCTGAAGGCGACTGGAAAACTTCCTGCTTAGTACGCACTTTCAAAGTAATGACAGCAGGTCTTGTAGCTCCAGGAAAAGGCAATGCCTTTATGGAAGACTATACTTACAATCTTGTTCCAGGAAAAGAAGCTGATATGGGAAGCCATATGCTTGAAGTTGATCCTGAAATTGCTGTTTCTAAGCCAAAGATTGAAGTTCATCCGCTTGGAATTGGTGGAAAAGAAGATCCAGCCCGTCTGGTATTCGATGCAATTACAGGCGACGGACTTGTTGCGGCAGTTGTTCAGATGCCGGGAAGATTCCGCTGCGTAGTAAACGAAATCAATGTTATTCCACCGGAAGCTCCTCTTCCAAAACTGCCGGTTGCCCGCATGATCTGGAAACCTTATCCAAATCTTCAGACTTCTGCAGAAGCATGGATTCTGGCAGGTGGCGGACACCACACAGCATTCAGCAACATTATTACAAGCGAAATGCTCCACGACTGGTGCGAAATGACAGGAACAGAGTGCGTTGTTATTGACAAAGACACAAAGATTCCTTCGTTCCGCAATGAACTTAGATGGAATGCCGCTTATTTTAGCGGAAAATAATCTGGTAATTTTCTAATGTCATTTACAAAAATGATTTTACAATTTATCAATTTTTAAATTAAAAAGCTGTTTGAAGCCTGAAATGAAATCTGCTAAAAAAAAGTTGTTTTCTTTCAGGCTTTTATTTTTGAAAGTATGAAAAACTGTTTTTTTTTATTAAGTTAAGATAAAAACTGCCTGAAAAATGCAGTTTCTATTCTTTACCAGGAGAAAGTTTTCTTGCAGTTTTTTATGCTTCATTTCACTTTTGGAGGAAAACGTGAAAAAAATCGGAATTATTGCTACACTCGCCCTTTTTCTTGCGGCAGGAAGTATTTTTATATCCTGTCCAACTTCTACAGGAAGCAACAGTACTACTACAACAAATACTACAGACTCTTCTTCTTACAAATGCCCAAAGTACAAGGACAACTACACCAGCATTTCATCTTGGGAAAACAAAGACAGCTGGAATTTAGCAAACGTGCATGACCCAAGCGTAGTTTTATGGAACGGCACCTACTATATGTGGGGAACAGATGCTTCTTACGGAAACGCACACGAAAATGCCACAAGCGGCAAACACTTTCAGGGAAAATATTCTACAAATTTAGTTGACTGGAGCTGGCTTGGAGGATCTTTTGACAGTGCACCTTCCTGGGTTGCAGAAAAGCTGAACGAAATCCGCGCAACAATGAAGAAAGAAATTGAATCTGATAGCACAACATTAGACGAAGGCGTTCTTGACTCAATTGATGAAAGCGACATTAGTTTTGGCTATTGGGCTCCGTGCGCACGAGTTATTAGTGTTGACGGCGTAAAAAAAATCAGAATGTACTATTCTATTGTAGTAGATAACTACATAAAAACAGGTGCAAAAAGTTCAACAGATTTTGACGGTTCATGGACAGAAAGAGCTTTTATAGGCGTTTGCGAAACCACAAATCCAACGGGACTTACTGTTGAAGAAAACACATCTAAAGACTTAAGCAAGGGTTGGGTTGATCTTGGTTTTGTAGTCTGCTCTTCTTCAGACAAGGGAACTGATTATTCAAGAAGCAGCACAAGCAACTGGAGTGCTTATTTTTACTTTAACGCGATCGACCCTACATATTTTGTAGATGATGACGGTTCGCACTACCTGATTTACGGCTCATGGCATTCGGGATTTGCCTTAGTCAGAATAAATCCTGCTACAGGAAAAGTTGCTGCAGTTGACGGAACTGACTATTTGAGCGGAAATGTAACCGGCGACTTTACAATGGGCAATCCGTGGGCAAGCAGTGCAGCAGGTTTAATAGAAAACGGCTATGGAACAAGAATCTACACAAGAAACTTTACCAGCCGCTGGCAGGCAAGCGAAGGTCCAGAACTTGTAAAATACAATGGATATTATTACCTTTTCTTTGCAAATGACGCTCTTGACATTCCTTACCAGACACGTGTTGTACGTGCTTCAAACATTGCCGGTCCTTACTACGACATAACAGGTACAAATTTTTCAGGAAGTTCTAAAGGCGATCCTCTGCCGCTTGTAACTCATCCTTATCATTTTAACGGAGAAAAAGATACAAACGAAAACTACGGATGGGTTGGCATTTCACACTGTGCAATTTTCCAAGATGCACAGGGCAACTGGTTTTATATGTCGCAGGGAAGATTTCCAACAGCTGACTTAAATTCTGATGTTTCAAGCATAAATGCACCAAATGCAGTTATGATGGGTCAGGTACGCCGAATCGAATGGTGTCCGGTTGATTCAAGCGGAACAAATTTGTGGCCAATCGCACTTCCTGAGCGCTACGGAGCTTATTCCGGAGATAAAATTACAGAAAGCGAAATTCCAGGCACTTGGGAACACATTGATCTTTCCTACAGTAAAGGAAAAATGGACGAAAGCGAAACTATTTATTTTAACAATAACAAGTCGATTTCAGGTGCAATTTCGGGAACCTGGTCATTTGATGAAGATAATCAACAGCTTACAATTTCAACTTCTTCTGACGGAGACGTGATTGTTTGCCTTGAGCGCGAAGTAAACTGGGAAAGAAAGCCGCGTAAAGTTACAATTGTTTACGCAGGAACTTCATCTTCAATCACAAAAACTTACTGGGGCAAGAAAATTTCTGATGATGTACAAGCTCTTCCAATCATAGAAGAAGGAAGCATTACCTCAGGAACAGCAATTTCTGCTCCTGGAACAAGCCTTATAAATTCAACAAGCGGTCTTTCATTAAGTTTTGCAATCGATAATTCCTACACAAACGACTGGACACAAATCTTTAACATAGCAGATTCAAATCAGACTTATTTTGTAGGACTTTCACTCATAAACCACTGGGCAGACAGTGCGCAGGTAAATTTCCTTATGGAAAGCCAGGCCACAGCATCAAACGACGGTGCTTACAATTCTTTCTACGAAACAGCAGCTTTTGCAAGCATAAGTTTTAACACAGACGGCACAATCACTTACTACAAAGACGGAAAACTGATTTTTACCTATGCTGCAGATACAGACGCAAGTCTTGCAACTGATAGCACCACAGCTCAAACTGTTTCAGACTATGTTTCTGATATCATAAGCATTTTTGCAGAATACGGAGCTACAACAAATTTTGCAATTTCAGCTCTTACAATCGATGGCGAACTTTCAAGCGATGATGCTGCAAGTTTGTACGAATCTTACTCTAATTAAGCAACGTAAAATTTTATAAAGAGTGATTTAAAAAAAGCAAAGCGGCGGTTTACTAAAAAATCAATAACAAACCGCCGCTTTTTTTATGCTGAAAAAAACTTCATCTTACAAAGGATTTTTTCTTATCTTACGGATTTTTTCTTCAGCATAAGATAAGACGCAAATTCAAAATCTATTTACTTAGTCAGCGAGACACCTGTCTAATTCATCAGAAATTGCTTTTTTATCAAGTTTCTGTCCAATTACGCAAAGTTTTATCATTCTGTCGCCAACTTTTGCATCCCATTCATCTTTTATCTGCGGATTTGCAGCAAGAATTTTTTTCTGTTCTGCAGGATCTGCTGCTGCAACCCACTGTCCTGAATATCCGGCTTGAATCTGTCTTCCAGAAGTTTCAAAAACCCATGCCATTTCAGGTTCATCACTAAACCACATCAAGCCCTTGCAGCGAATAATGTTGCGAGGCCATTTATTTGCAAATTCATCAAGTTTCTGTCTGTCGAACGGACGGCGGCGGTAATAAATAAATGTTCCGATTCCATACTCATCTTCATCAGAACCAGAATCGCCGTCATGCTTATGCTCGTGATGATGATGTTCATGCTCGTGGTGTTCATCGTGCTCATCTTCTTCGTGATGATGTTCATGATGCTCATGCTCTTCATCGCCATCTTCATCAACTTCATCTTCTTCAAGATGCTTGCACCAGCCTGCACTTGCATAAACTTTTTCAAAATCAAAACTTCCAGTAGCAAGAATGTCACTCACAGGAACATCGCCGTGACTTGTTTCAATGATTTTTACGCCAGGATGCAAAACTTCAATAACTTTACGAACCTTTGCAAAATCCTCTTCGCTTACAAGATCTTTTTTGTTAATAATCAAAGTTGAACAGAATTCAATCTGCTGAACCAAAAGACTTTCGATGTCTTCTTCTTCCATGTCAGCCTTGTCAAGAAGTTTATCTCCACCGGCAAATTCATCAACTAAGCGTGCTGCATCAACAACGCCAACAACATTATCAACAACTCCGTTTTTAATCGTTTCAAGTTCCTGTGCAATCGGCATAGGCTCGCAAACGCCGCTTGCTTCAATTAAAATGTAATCGTACTTGCCAGACTTAATAAGATTTTCAATATTTGTAGCAAGCTGACTTTTTAAAGTGCAGCAGATACATCCGTTTGTAAGCGGAACAATATCCGAAGTATCAGTGATTTTAGCACCGTCCGCAATGAGTTTTGCGTCAACATTCACTTCGCCAATATCGTTTACAATAACAGCAACCTTGTATCCCTGCTGATTTGAAAGAACCTTATTCAAAAGCGTAGTTTTTCCCGCGCCAAGATAACCACAAAGCAAAGTAATAGGAGTTAATTTTTTAGCCATTTCTTACTTCCTCAAAAAAAAATTTCACATACAATTTACTGAATTTTATACAAAACGGCAACTTTTTATGCTTTCGTTTTTTTGACTTAAGATTAACAAAAATTTTTCACTTCCTGACAAATTTTCTTTGTTATAAAGCACCTTGAAATAAAAAGCAGAATTTTTTTATAATTCAATCCAATATGCGTGATTTATGCTTGAAATGCTTAAGACCAAAAGAAGCCTGCCTTTGCAAATACATAAAAACTGTTCAAACAAACATAAAATTTGTTTTTTTAATGCATCCAAAAGAAGCAAAAAAACAGCGCACGGGAACAGGCCGCTTAGCTTCAAATTCTCTGCCAGACAGCGAAATTCTTGTGGGCATAAATTTTACAGATAACGCAAGATTAAATTCACTCTTAAACGATCCTCAGTATTTTCCAGTTTTAATGTACCCTGAAGAAAATGCACTCACAGCAAAAAGTCCAGAACTAAAATCAGCACTTTGCAAAGATGAAAACAAAAAACTTTTGGTCTTAATTGTTGATTCCACCTGGTTTTGCTCACATAAAATTTTAAAACAAAGCAAAAATATAATGGCACTTCCAAAATTAAGTTTTTACGGAACTTACAAAAGCATTTTTACGTTTAAAAGAGAACCATACGAATACTGCGTTTCTACAATAGAATCCTGTTACTACTTAATAAAAGAACTTCAGGGAAACGATCTTGAAAGTACAGAATGCAATCCAGAAGCACTGATGGAAATTTTTAAAAGAATGATTAGATTCCAGCTTGAAAAAGAAAATGAACGGATTGCATCAGGAACTATCGGAACGCATGCTTACGACGTAAAATACACAAAAATCAGAAAAATTCCTGAACACTTAAAATAAAATTTTCTTACTCTTTTTCACCAAAACGCGATTAAAAAAAATCCTTAATTAGCTTCGTAAGCATTGCTTGAATTTTTGTATCCCGGAGTAACGCCGTAAATTTTTTTTGCACCGCTGCCCTTGTCCGCTGTAATAAGGTAATCTTTTGCAGATGACGAAATTTCAAGTTCGGGATTTTCTGCATAAAGAGCACTTAGTTCCTCAATATTCTGTCTTGAATAACTTCTTGTACACGCAGAACTTGTAATATTATCTGAACAAACTGCACTTTCTATATTGCCGCTAAACTCTCCGCTTGAATCTTTCCAGGTTCCGCTTTTTAAAACTTCCTCAGAAAAAGCTTTCATTTCATCGTCAGACCACGAACTTGCTGATGAAGGAGCACATAAAAATGAATCTAAAATTTTTCCATTAGAAGAATCTCTTAGCACAATAATGTCTGTGTTTGCAAAAACGGACTTTTCGTTTTGAGACCACAAATCTCTTGAAATTTTACTTGAATCAATATGAGTTGAAAGCGTCAAATCATCTTCAAGTTCGCTAATCATTCCTTCACCATCAAGTCCCTCTGCGTTGATTTTTCTCATATGAACTGTTATGTAATCACCGGATTTTACTTCAATTACAGGAAATTCGTATTTTTTTTCATCGCCATCATTCGCTGAATAAATTTCCAATCCGCTTAAATTTCCGCTTTTTAAAACATAAAATTCTGCAAATTCACTTTTATGAACAGTGTTTCCGTCAACTTTTGCAGTTCCGTAAGCATTTCTAATTTCGCTGAAAATCAGTTTTGCAGGATTTGAATTGTATCCATTGAAATTTATGCTTACTTCCACAGAATTTCCATTTTTATCAAAAACTGAAACATTGAAATTATATTTTTTGCCGATTTCTGTAGCCTCAGAAAATTCTATCAGCAAAGAATTTTCATCTTTTTTTTCAGCATCATTCTGAACAAGTATTTGCTTTCCGTCTTCGCTTTCCAGTGCTGCATTTTGCAAAGAAATTTCTTTAGTAAACGAAAGAAGCAGCTGATTTTCTGAAACGACTGAAAATGATTCAAGTTTTGGAAGGGAAAAATCGCCTTCGAGGATTTCGAGACTGCTTCCCAAAGAAGCGGAACTGCAGGCAAAAGGACTCAAAGAAAACCCAAGCGAAAAAATCATCGCAAGAGAAGGAAAAACTGTTGATACAAAAAAACTTTTTATTTTTTTCATTTAAACCTCTTACATTATATATACACTTCATTTTTCAAAAATGTAAAAATCACAATGCAAAAGGTTAAAAAAATAATTTTTTATAGAAATTCAGTAAGAAAAAATTATTTTATTCTAAAAGTTTCAACCATGTAGCGGATTGAAGTTCCCTTGTCATCTTCCAAGGTTTTTTGAACTACAAAAACCAGACTTTTTCCAGATTTATCCGTAAAAATTTTATCAATTTGGTAAGAACTTATTCCTCGCCGTGCAAAGTCTGGAGTTCCAATTTTCCATACAGAAAGTTCTTTTTTATTTTGATCAATTCTGCGAACATCAATGTAATATTTTGAAAGAACATTTTTTCCATTTCCTTCAAAAGTCGGAACAAGTTTTATATGATAATAAACAGACTGCTGCTCAGTAGAACTTTCAAAATCCTTAAAAACAATTTCGTCCACAGGTGATTTTTTTTCAGACTCGCGAACAAACAGAAGATTTTCTGCACTTGCCGGGTTAGCCTTGTATTTTGCAATTTTCCATTCAACGCTGTTTTTTAAATCTTCATAATTTCTTTTTCCAGAATTTTCATTTGATTTTGACGCAGACAATTTGTAAACTTCGCCTTTTACATAATCATTTGCTGCAACATCAACTGTATAAATTTCAGCCCATGCTTTGTAAGTTTTATCAGTTTTTCCATACTGACCAAAAATATATGTTTTTCCGTCCTCAGAAAATCCTATATCATCAAAAACTGCGGCATCTCCTGCAAAAACAAGAGCCGCAAGAAAAAAACTGCAAATAAAAGCGATAATTTTTTTCATAAATTCCTCCCGCTTCTGTTCCATTAGAATATCGGAATAAAAAATTCAAGTCTTTACTAAAATTTAAGTCTTGAATATTCTTTAGCTATGACTTTAAAAACTCGAAACAAAATTTTTCTTTCACTTATGATTTTAGGAATCGCAATTATAGTTTTGGACTTTATTTTTTGTTTAATTGCATTTCTAAATGGAAATTTTTATCTGCCAAAAGAAAATGAAGTTGTAAGAATTTTTCAACTTTTTCCTAATTCACTTTTATTTAAATACAATCCGTGGGCATCTCTTGCAGGTATTGCCCTGTTTGGAATTGGAGCACCGCTTTTGTGCGCAGCGTGTTCTTATGGATTCAAAAAAACTCCATCTCTCGAAATTGTTTTTTTTGGACTTTTCATAATCAGCTGTATGCTCGAACAGGTTCGCATTTTAATTCCTCTTGCATGGAGGAATAACACTTATGCAGGAATTTTTTACGTAGAAGCAAAAATTTTAATGACGGCAAGAATTTTAGGTCCGCTTTCGCTTTTCTTTTCATTCAGTTTCAATAAGGCAGATCAGCGTCAAAATATGGAAAGAAACGCTCTTATTTTAATTACAGTTTCAATTTTAGGCGGCGTACTTTTTCCAATTGATTCAAACAAAATCACTTCAACTTTTACAGTTTTGTGGAGTTGCAGAACAGTTTTTGGATTTTTCAGACTTTTTCTTTTTTTAGCTACACTTTCCTTAATTTCAGTTGATATTCTGGTCAAGAAGAATTCTGACTTAAAAATGGTTTTAATAGGTTTTATAATCCTATACGCAGGCTATCATTCATTACAAAACACAGACTGCTGGAGCAAATTTGCAGTTTCCGCAGTTTTGCTGTCTTACGGTTCGTACAAATATCTTTCAGCCGTACACGAACTGAATGTCTGGCAATAATTTTTTTTCTAGAAATAACGTATGATTGTCTGCAGCGTTTTTTTTACAGACAAAACTTATTTTTTAAAATGAAAAATCATTCAGGCAAGAAAAATTTTTGCTAC
>CAVCIJ010000101.1:0-3071 GCA_963601995.1 bacterium
TATTTGCTCCAGGAATATCGCGTGCAGTTACTAAAAAATATCCGTCCGGTAAATCTGGAAGTGAAACTGATTTTATAATTCCTTTTTGTGCCGGGCAGCGCACGATTTTAGCCGTGAGCATATTTTGCAAAGTTAAATCTGAATAAAAATCATTTTGATAAGAAAGTTTTGCACCAGATTTTTTTGGAGATTTTTTTTTGGAATTTGAATTTTTTTCCTGAGTTTTTAAATCTTCATTTTTTTTGTCAGACGGGTCTTTTACTTTCGTTTTAGATTCAGTAAGTTTTTTTTGAGTTTTATCATTTTTTACAGGCATAATGTTTTTCTCCAGTTGTTTTTACAGTTTGAATTACATAGTCTGTCATTTCTTCGCTCATGTCGGGCCACAAAGGAAGTGAAATTGTTTCAAGATATTTTTGTTCTGCAAATGGAAATTTTTCTGCTGTAAAATCAGAGTAAAGATTTTGCCAGAAAGTAAAATGAAAAAGAGGAATAAAATGCATGCTTATTCCAATTCCCTCGTTTTGAAGTTCTTTTGCAAAAGTGTTGCGGTCGCAGTCAAGTTTTGTTAAGTCAAGCCGCAATAAGTAAAGATGCCACGCGTTTCCTTTTGAATCTGGCGGAAGTTTTATAAAATCAAGATTTTTAAAAGCTTCATTGTATTTTGCTGCATAGACTTTTCTTTTTTTATCAAATTCTTCTGCCCTGGAAAGCTGAACTCTTCCCATCGCAGACAAAATATCCGGCAAATTGAATTTAAATCCTGGTGCAACAATATCATATTCCCAGCTTGCACGAGGCGAAGTGTAGCGATCCCAAGTTGTTCTGTCCATTCCGTGCATTCTCATTTGTGCCATTCTTTTTGCAAGATTTTCATCTTTTGTGCTTACCATTCCGCCTTCTGCAGTCGTAATGGTTTTTGTTGCGTAAAAAGAAAACACGCCAACATCTCCGATCGCACCGGCATATCCTAAATCAGTTTTGCTTGGAAAACTATGGGCGCAGTCTTCTATAATTTTTACATTGTATTTTTTTGCAATTTCACAGATTTTTTTCATATTGCAAACATTTCCGCCAATGTGAACAGGAACAATTGCCACTATATTTTTTCCGTGCGGACTTTTTAAAATCTTTTCAATTTCATCAGGATTTATTGAATAAGAATCTTTTTCGATATCAGCAAAATAAACATCGGCACCAAGATGAATTGCACAACTTGCTGTTGAAACAAAGGTGTAGGGCGTTGTAATAACTGCCTTTCCTTTTTTTACACCGCAGGCTTCCATTGCTAAAATCATTCCGCTTGTATTTGAATTTACTGCAAGAGCATAAGGAACATTTATTTTCTGAGCAAATTCCTTTTCAAAAGCAAGAGTTTCTTTTCCTGTGGTAAGCCAGCCAGATTTCATTACATTTAAAACCGCGTCTTCTTCTTTTTTAGAAATTGACGCTTTAAAAAATGGAACTTTTATTTCATTCATTTATAAGACCACCTTAGCACTCGAATCCATGCTTATTCTTTCGTTGTATTTTTTTTCGTTTTTATAAAATTCATCAAGACTTGGAATGTTTTTGCAGAGAATCTCTAAAAGTGATTCCTTGCTGCGATACAAATTTTCCTTTTCTTTTGTAAAAAAGCAGATTGGATAAAGTTCTTCAATCAAAGTAAAAAGATTTATGTTTTTTAGCGGAATATTTTTTATCATAAGAATTTTTTTGTATTCTGTGGGAATTGGATTTTCTTCTTCCAGCCACAAAGGTTCTTTAAGTCTTTCGCCTCTTCTTGAACCAATAAATTTTATTTTGATGTCTTTTTCAGGCTCGTAACCTGAAAATTTTATAATTTGCCGTGCTAAATCAAGAATCTTTACGCTTTCTCCCATGTCAAGCAGATAAGCTTCTCCGTTTTTTCCAACACCGCCAGTTTGCAGAACCAAAGAGCAGGCTTCAGGAATTGTCATAAAATATCTTTCCATTTCAGGATCTGTTACAGTAACCGGACCGCCATTTTTAATCTGTTCCATAAAAATTGGAAGAATTGATCCTCTTGAGCCAAGAACATTTGCAAATCGCACAAACATAAACGACTGTTTTTTATTGTTAATTTGAGCTTTTTTTGCGTACTCACACACAAGTTTTTCGCAGAGCATTTTGCTTGCTCCATAAACGCTCACTGGATTTACAGCCTTATCAGTCGAAATAAGAACAAATCTTTCAACGCCAAATTCAATTGATGCATCTAAAAGATTTTTTGTTCCAAAGACATTATTTTCGATTGAAGCAACTGGATTTTCTTCCATCATAGGTACATGCTTGTAAGCAGCGCAATGAAAAATAACATTTGCCTTTGTTCTGGAAATAATGTAGCGGCAGTATTCTCTATCTTTCATATCGCCAATAATCGGAACAACAGAAGCTTTTTCGCCAACTCCTTCATTTTGTAAAAGATGAAGTTCCCTGTAAATATTTACAATTGAATTTTCTCCGTGACCAAAAAGATAAATCCGTTCCGCACCGCCTGAAAGAAGCTGCCGCGCAAGTTCGCTTCCAATGCTTCCTCCAGCTCCAGTTATAAAAACTCTTTTTCCCTTTAGATAAGAAAGACTTTCTTTTAAATTCAGTGTGATTGGAGTGCGTCCCAAAATATCAAGCGGATTTATATCGCGTGCCTGTATAAGATGCGCCTTTCCGTCAATAATCTGACTTACAGAAGGAAGAATTTTTATGTTTAGAAAACCGGCACTTTTTAAGTTATCAAAAATATGCCTGATTTTTTCTGTTGAAGCACTTGGAATTGCAATGATTGCTTCATCAAGAGCATTTGCCCGCAAAACGTCCGCTACAGAATCAATCGATCCAAAAACTGGAATTCCAGAAATTTTAGTTCCGATTAAGTCTTTGTCATCATCTAAAAATGCCGTAACTTTGCCAAAAACTTTTTTTTCCTGCAGTTCCTTTGAAATCATCTGACCTGCAAAGCCTGCGCCAATTATATAAAGTCTCGAATCCGAATTTTTCATAAATCTTCCTGTTTTTAAGAAAAACTATTATATCACAGAGTTTTTATGATG
>CAVCIJ010000102.1:0-5527 GCA_963601995.1 bacterium
CTCGCGGTCTTTTTTGATACGAATTTATTTTTTCTTAATAACTGATATATAACTAAGAAAACACAAGAGCATGTTCCGAAGCATGGTCCAGAAATGAAACGGTGGAAAGCACGCCGAAGAAATTGACGCACTCCAAAAAAATCATAAAATCAGATGATTAAAAAACTTCAATTTACTATACTTTAGCGATATTTTGGAGGCAAAATGGGACTGAAAAAGTGTGATTTCAGGGAATTTCTTGAACAGAAAAATGCTTCGGGTGGCGTTGTTTTTTTTGATGGCGGAATGGGAACGATGATTCAGAAAACTGGAGTTATTGGCTATCAAATTCCCGAAGACTTGAATTTTTATCACCCTGAAATTATTAAAAATATTCACATTCAGTATCTTGAAGCTGGCTGCAACGTTATTACGGCAAACAGTTTTGGTGCGAATCCTCTGAAACTTAAATCTGAAAAAACGCATTTTACGGCAAATCAGTACATTCGTGAATCTATAAAATTGCAAAAAGAGGCAATCAGTGAATTTGAAAAAAATCACGCTGATGATGAACTTGGAAATGAGTCGCATTTTGTAAGCTGGGATTCCGGGCAGATTGGAAAACTTATGGAACCGATGGGGTCTCTTACTTTTGATGAGGCTTACGAAGCGTATAAGGAAGCGGCGGTTTGTGCAGAAAATGAGGGTGCGGATCTTGCAATCATTGAAACGATGAGCGATTTGTACGAGGTTAAGGCTGCGGTTCTTGCAATACAGGAAAATACTTCGCTTCCAATTGCTGCAACTATGACTTTTCAGCCGAACCTTAGAACGCTTACAGGTGCGGATGTTTTAACCTGCGTTACCTATCTTGAAAGTTTACATGTTGATGTTTTGGGATTTAACTGCGGCGGCGCTTTGGAAGAGGACAAAAAACTTTGTGAGGAGTTTTTGCGCTATTCGCATATTCCTGTTTTGGTTCAGCCCAATGCGGGACTTCCTGAGCAGATAAACGGAAAGGATGTTTTTAAGGTTGAACCTGAAGAATTTTCTTTGGCACAGATCGAAAACTTTAAAAAGGGCGCGCGTCTTTTAGGCGGCTGCTGCGGAACAAGTCCTTCCCACATAAAAAAAATGCGCTCTGATATTCTAAAACTTTTTTCTTCGGAAAATTCAAAAAATCTTTGTGACCTGAACTCTACAGGCAAAAAAAATGAATTTTCTAACAATACTTATATTTGTTCTGGTAATAAGACTCAGCAGGTTGGCGGAAGTTTTGGACCTGTGATTATTGGTGAAAGAATAAATCCTACAGGTAAAAAAAAGTGTCAGGAAGCACTCCGTTCAAAAAATATGCAATTTGTTCTTGATGAGGCTGAAAGTCAGATAAATGCTGGTGCTCATGTTCTTGATGTGAATGTTGGACTTCCTGGTCTTGATGAAAAAGAAATGATGTGCCTTGCGGTAAAAACAATTCAAAGCACTTTTAATCTTCCGCTTCAGATTGATTCAAGTGAACCGCCTGTTTTGGAAAAAGCACTGCGATATTACAATGGAAAGGCTCTTGTTAATTCTGTGAATGGAAAGCAGGAAACTATGGCCCGCGTTTTTCCGCTTATAAAGCATTATGGTGGTGCTGTAGTTGCTCTTTGTATTGATGAAGACGGAATTGCGCCGACTGCTCAAGGAAGGGTTAGTGTTGCTGAAAAAATTATAAATGAGGCTGCAAAATATAAAATTCCTGTGCGGGATATTTTTATTGATACTTTGACTTTGACCGTAAGTTCTGAGCAGAAAACTGCACTCGAAACCATAAAGGCAATCCGCATTTTAAAAGAAAAATATGGAAAGGAAGGCCTGCAGTTTGTTTTGGGCGTTTCAAATATTTCTTTTGGACTTCCGCGACGCGACATAATAAATTCCCGCTTTTTTACACTCGCTCTTGATGCCGGACTAAGTGCCGCAATAATCAATCCGGGAGCACAAAGTATGATGGATACTTTTCGTGCATATAAGGCACTTGCTTCTTATGATGAAAATTGCATTGACTACATTAATACGTACACAGGAACTCTCGATCCCTGTTCAGTAAAGGCAAAGGATCAGATTCTTAGCGATGCGGTTAAGTCAGGGAAAATTTCAATTTGCATAAACGGAACTTCTTTGCCTTCAAAAATAACTTTGTCATCTCAAAATGAAAATTCTTCGAATTTGGGTTTTAATGAATTTGGAGAAAATTCGCCGCCAGAAAAAAATTCTGAATCTGGGGAAAAAAAATCAGTTTTAAATCCTGATGAAGAAAAACTGATTCAAATTATTGAAAAGGGATTTAAAAATCAGAGTGCCGAAGCAACTGAAAATCTGCTAAAAAATCATGAGCCTGTTGAAATTATAAATAACTGCATTGTTCCTGCTCTTGATAATGTTGGAAAAGATTTTGAGGTGGGAAAGAAATTTTTGCCTCAGCTCCTTTTAAGTGCAGATACTGTTGGAAATTCCTTTGGTAAAATAAAGGAAGTTCTTGCGGCAAGTGGCGTTAAAGAAGAAAAAAAAGGCTCTGTGGTTCTTGCTACTGTTTTTGGTGACATTCACGATATTGGAAAAAATATTGTAAAGGCTATGCTTGAAAATTACGGTTATGAAGTGATTGATCTTGGCAAAAATGTTCCGCCAGAAACTATTGTAAAAACTGTAATTGATAATAATATTCAGTTTGTGGGATTGAGTGCTCTGATGACCACAACTGTTGCAAGTATGGAAACTACAATAAAAATGCTGCGTTCTGAACTTTCTAAAATAAACAGGACGTGCAGAATTTGTGTTGGTGGAGCGGTTTTAACTCCTGAATATGCAAAAAAAATTGGAGCAGATTATTATGCGAAGGACGCAATGCAGACTGTTGCTGTTGCAAAGGAAATTTTTGGTAAATGAAAAAGTCAAAAGATATTTATCCGTATAGAATGAAAAACATAAGGCAGCCGGGTAAAAAAAGAGTTGACAGTGTAAAGGGTACAAAACTTGAAGATTACAGCGTGGCACTTGCGTTTTTAAAACTTCTTACAACTCCATTTGGCTTTGTTACGGGAATGTCGATGATTTTTGTTTCTGCATTCAAATTTTTTCTTCCGCAGTATCTTCAGGTAATTCATTTAAAGCACATTCCTGTAAAGCATGTGGATCACAAGTATGATGAATTTATTCCTTACAAGACTGAATTTATAACAACGTATTTGCAGTTTGTAAAATACTGGATTCGCCCGATGGTAATGCTGACAAAAAGATTCGGCTGGTGGAATGGAGCAAAGCTTGGCAGCGAATATATGAATTATCTTTCTCACGCTTACCGCTATGCATGGGAAATTTACAGTCAGTCTTTTACAACAACTTATCGTCCTGCTGAAAAACAAAATAAAACTTTGCGCAAAACCCAAAATGCTGACCCTCATTTTATGTGCGTTCCAAGTTTGCATATTTCTGTTTGCGCTCTTACAATCAGTTTTTACAGAATGCTTTTTCAGCGTGAAAAATTCAGCAGTGAAGAAGCGGAATATTGGGATCGTGAAATTTATGGTTTGGGAAAAGAAATTGCTGAATCAGTTTTGTATTTAAAGCAGCACAGCGTAAACTGCATTCCGTCTGCACTTTATATGATAAGCAAAAAATTTCCTGAACTTTTTCCACCGGAAATGGCTGTGGAGCTTGTAGAAGATTTTTTAAGTGAAAAAGACGATATAACTGAAGAAAATAAAAAGTTAATCCGGGAACACATTCTTTTTCAGTACGAAAGGTTTTTGATTGAGGGCATTCAATTTGATAACTGGAAAGATCCTGTTCTGCGCTGGTTAAAGGATTATGAATTTTACATTCCGTCCTACGCAAAATTTTCTAAAATAAAATGAATTTGCATAAGGTTGCGTAAGCAGGGAATTTTGCGTGTTAACAAAAAGATTTTTTTATAAGCAAGAAATTTTGTCAGTAAGCGGTGAAATTTTCTGTAAACAAGAAAACTTTCGCGGGAATAAATAAAGTTCTGTGTAAACAGAGAATTTTGCGTGTTAACAAATAAAATTCTTTCTTAACAGAAAAAATTCATTATTAACACGCAAATTTATTAGTATTCGCTTGCCTTTGATGATTTTTTGAAGAGGGCAGCCTGACCTTCTCTTTGAGTTGCGGTGTGAACTCCTGGTCTTGAATTTGATTTTCTGCTGCCAAATTTCTTTGAGTCGCGACCTCTTCCCGAACCAGAATATCTTGATCTTTCGCGGCCTCTTCCTCTTGAAAATCCGCCTCTGTCTCTGTCATCAAAATTTCTTGAACATTCTTCTCTTCCGCTAAAGTCAACTTTTACCTTTGTGTCCTGATGAATGTGAGGTATGCCCGAATCACTTTGAGATATTTCAATAGCTCTTTTTCCTGCTTCAACCGGCAAATTTAAAAGACAGAATTTGTCTGCCATGTCGATTGCGTCAACATCTTTGTCCCTTACGTTCAAAAGCGAACTGAAAAATGCTGCAACTTTTTTTGGATTATAGCCGTCTTTCCAGCCCAACTGAACATAAAGCCTGATTTGATTTTCTCCAACGAAAGAAGATTTTTTTGATTTTTCCCTTCTGCCGTCTCTTGATGATTTTTCGCCTTTTGAAGAAAACGAATTTATTTTTCCATAGTGTTTTTTGCTGAGAGAATTTCCGTAAGTCGCCGAAAGCAGTGATGCCACAACTTCGATTGCACTTTGTCCGTCGCAAAGATCCTGAGCCATCTGCTGGAAAACTGATGGAGTTTCTGTATTTTCAGATTTTTCTGAATTTTCGTCCAAAAGATTTTCTGTTTCGGAAGGATTCTTTTTAACTCCAATTTTTTCCTTAAGTTCATCAAACAATCGCTGCTTTTTTACTTCGAGAACCTGTTCAACTGAAGGAATATCTCCTTCTGTCATTTCGCCTTTTGCGCTTCTTTTAATTGCATTTTTTAAGAATTGAAGCCTTCTGCGTTCTTCGGGGCGTACAAATGTTACTGCCATTCCGCTTGAACCGGCTCTTCCTGTCCGTCCAATTCTGTGAACATAAGTAGGACCGTCAAAAGGAAGTTCGTAGTTTACAACGTGACTGAGTCCTCCAATATCAATTCCGCGTGCTGCAACATCTGTGGCAACAAGAATACGGGTTTTTCCGCTTCTGAATCTGCTTAAGATTTTTTCACGCTGACCCTGAGGAATGTCTCCGTGCAAAGCCGCCGCTTCGTATCCTTTTTCATCAAGTGCTTTTGAAACATAATCTGCATCTGATTTTCTCTGAACAAAAACAAGTCCATAAAAATTTGGCGAAATATCAATAAGCCGTACAAGTGCTTCAATTTTTTCGCTTTCGCGTACAATCCAGTATTTCTGGTCAATTAAAAGCGGCTCTTCAACAACGCCTTCTTCTTCGACAATTTCGTATTCGCCCATAAATTTTTGAGCAATTTTTAAAATCGGTGCAGGAATTGTTGCACTGAACAAAAGAACACGGCAGTCAGGATTTGCACTTGCAAAAATATTTTCAATGTC
>CAVCIJ010000103.1:0-4090 GCA_963601995.1 bacterium
ACTTAGAGTGTAAATTCATCTGATTAAAAAACTGTTATTTTCTTTAAATAAAATTTGCTTTATTAAAAAAAGGAATTTATGATTTTCTTAATTGATAGAAATACTATCACAAAAATAGTTTTGCTATCAAAAATCAAGAAAAATTTCATTTGTATGGAGGATACGATGAAAAAATTATTGAAATTTTTACCACTTGCTGCAATTTTTGCAATTATTTTTGCTGCTTGCGAAAACACGTTTACGCTTGATTATGAAAATTCTGCTGCTGAATCAAGTTTAAATCGTTCTGCGACTTCTTCAAACACACAAACTTTTACAAGTTCACCGGAAGTTTTTAATTATGTTGAACTTGGTTACAATGGCGGAGAAAAAGGACCTATAATTATAACAGAGGCGATTTTAAAAAAATCATCAAGTTCAAAATCAGTTTATTTAGTTACACTTTCTGGAACTGAACTTGTTGACGGACAGTCTACTGGATATCTTACAGATTTACTTGCGGGATTTAATCAAGATAATGCTTATCTTAGAAATGTTGTAAAAATTATCAGCCAGAATATTCCTTCAGATTCAAATCTTGTGCTTGCGGGACACAGTTTAGGCGGAATGATAGCTCAGCAGGTTGCAGCAAATTCTTCAATAAAATCAAATTACAATATTTTAAATACGGTAACTTTTGGATCGCCTCTTCTTTCTGCTGGAAGCCGTGAAGGAACCGTAAAAAGGCTAGGTGACACTAGTGACATAATTCCTTATGCAAGCGGAAGTTTAATAAATAACACAATTTGGGCAATTCTAGGACTGAATCGTGAAGATGGAGGCTATGGTCTTAATTTGCTTGCGGCTCACATAGAAAGTTACGGAAGAAGCGATGTCTGGGGAAAATACGATGTTCTTGGAGTAAAAAACGGAAGTGCCAAACTCATTTTAGATTTGGATACGCAAACTTACTATCAGTCGCCAACAGAGGTTACTGAATAAAAATTTTTAATTGCAGTCTGAATTTGACGCTTAACTTACACAGATTGTGCGCGAGTAATGTTAACTTAAGGAAATTTTCTTTGATGAAAAGATTTTGCTTAGCAAAAAAAATCTGGTGATTAAGAGAAAATTTTCAACATTACTCGTGCACGCCAGTTATTTAAGAAGATTTTTCTCTTAACAAAAATTTTTTCAGTAAGTAATAAAAGTTTTAAAATAAAATTGATTTTACAGTGATGCCGGAATCGCCTTCTATAAAAAAGTTTCCTGATTTTAAGTTTTCATCGCTTATTTCAGAAAGTGTGTAATTTTCGGAAAAATAAAAATTAATTATTGCAGACGTTTTGTTTGAGTTTTCTATATTGTTATTTTTTAAGTCGTAGCAAAAAGCGTTGAATGTTCTTTGAAGATATTCATCCATTTCTTTTTTTATTAAGATGTCTAGTGTAAAACATTCACTTGTTAAATAATCATCTGCGCTTGAAATTTTATTTTTTGAGATATTGTCAATTCTGTACATAGGCGACGAGATTAAAAGTTTGTATTCATAAGAATTTGTTAGAGACGAAAGAATATTTACAAAATAGTTATAAATTTCATTTTGATACTTTATTGAATAATAATCAGTAAAAATTGCGTTTTCCAAAATGTCGATAAAAGACATTCTTATGCTGCTGAAATAAGTCTGACAAAAATCTGGATATGGAAAAATCCAAAAAAATTATAGCCTATGAAATCGCAGACTTTTACATTTTGATCTGAAAATTCGCTGCAGGAAAGTTCAAGTTCTCTGTATTTGTAATCTTCTGAATATTCGTCATTTGAACTTTGCAGGGTAAATTCTGTGTCCGAGAAAAATGAATTCATTTTTTCAAGAATTTCATCTGAACTTAAAAATTCATATTCTTCAATTGTTTTTGAAATTGGGCAGGAAATTAAATTTATTGAAAAAAAAGCAATCATCACCAGGCGAAAAATTTGGATTTTACAGTTGATTTTTTTCATAATTTTTAATTCTCCAAAAAATCAATTTAAAATAAATGTATTTACGGCATTTTGCATTTAATTTTATAGTTCTGTTAAAAGTCCATTATACAGCGAATATTTTTTATAGAACTTTTCAAGTAAATCGCTGCCAGAATAAAGTGTTTCATAACTTAGAGAAGAAAAGTCAATTTGTGTGGAAGACGGACTTGTTATGTAAATTTTAAAATTGCTGTAAAAATCTGAATTTTCATCAAGATTGTATGCAAGAGATTTTAGTCTTGTTTCAAAATCTAAAAGTTCGGTTTCGTCTGCATGAATTAAAATAAATCCTGGCTGCCAGGAATTTGTGTTTACGCAGTTTACAGATGAACTTAATTCAAAATTTTCTTCATAACTGGAAAAACACCATTCTAAGTCGAAATATGAATCAGAATCCGAAAAATCTGAGGAAACAAATGATTCTAAATTTTCTTTAATGTCGCTTTCGTGTTCTAAAAAATTGTAGTTTGTTTGAAAGTAAGATGAAGATTCAAAAGTCTCTGAATATGATTTTTTTTGAACAATGATATTTTTATTTAAATTTTTTGAAAAAAATTCCTTGTATGTGTTTTTAGTACTTGAGTCTTCGTTAGAAGAAAATCTTTCGGGCGGTTGTATGAAGCCTTCTAAAATAAAAGAGTCTTTGATGTTTTCCGCGAGCCATTCAAGTTCATTTTCTGAATAAGAAAAATCTGGACACGAAACAAAAAAAATGCTCAGAGCAAGAATTGCGGCAAATGCGTTTTTTGTCGATTTCACTCTCATAAATTCAATTTTAATTCAAATTAAGAAAATTGCAAGAATTTAAAAATGAAGGGTATTCTGATTTGATTTTGAGCTGCGGGTTGTTGAGTGAAATTTTTTTATCAGCGGAAAATTTTGTTAATAAATAAGTGCGTGTGTGATGTCGTGATTTTTTTCTTAACAAAAAAATTTTATCAGTATCCCGGCGGCGCATTTTTACTTGAAAAAAAATTTAGTAAATTTATTCATCAACAAATTTTTCTGGCAGCATCGAATCTAAAAAAACGTTTTTCTAGAATTTGTTAATTTTCAAAATCAGATTTATAATTTATGTAAAGTTTTTAAATTCTGCATTTTACAAAGGAGGATTTGCTTATGTCAGTGATTTGTTATTCTTTAGGTGCGGCTCAGGAAGTTACGGGCAGCAAACATATTCTTGAAATTGATGGACGTAGTTTTATGATTGACTGCGGTGCTTTTCAGGGTAAACGTGCAGAATCAGATCGTAAAAACAGAAATTTTGATTTTGCAGCAGATAAAATAGAAAGTGTTATTTTAACTCATGCGCATTATGATCACTGCGGACTTTTGCCAGTTCTTACAAAAAATGGCTACGGAGGAAATATTTACGCAACGCCGGCAAGCCGTGACTTAGCAAATATTGTAATGATGGACAGCGCACGTATTCAGGCTCGTGATGCAGAATTTTTGGCTAAACAGGCTGCAAAAAAAGGTGAAAAATTTACCTGGAAACCACTTTTTCAGGAAAAAGATTGCGTAAAAGCTGCAAATCAAATTATAACTTTGGGCTATAATCGAAAAATGTATATTGCACCAGATGTTCAGCTCGAATTTTTTGATGCAGGTCATATTCTTGGCAGTTCATTTGCTTATTTTACAATCACAGGACAGCGTAAAAATCATTTAAGCGGAAAGTTTTCCAAGAATAGCGGAAATTCAACAAGAAGATTTTGGCATAGAATTTTTGGCGACAAGGCTGATTCCTCTCAGGAAGATAAAAATCATTTTGAAGAAGCTTTAAAAGGTGCTCCAAGTGATGAACTTCGTGTTCTTTATACAGGCGATTTGGGACGCAAAAACAAGCCGATTATCCGCGATCCTTCTATCGATGTTCCAGCTCCAGATTATATTTTTATGGAAAGTACTTACGGAAATCGTCTGCACGAAAATCCTTTAACAGCACTTGATGATTTGGAAAAAGTTGTTCGTCGCGCAGTTGATCGCAAAGGCAAGATAATAATTCCGTCATTTGCGATTGAAAGGGCTCAGGAACTTGTTTATTATTTACATATTCTTGTTGACCAGAAGCGCATTCCCC
>CAVCIJ010000104.1:0-4801 GCA_963601995.1 bacterium
CAGTATGGACAGCGCATTGCATTCTCCCTGTAAAAAAAAACTGATTTATTTTTGAGTTTTTTTGCGATTTTTATTTTCTTGAGTTTTTTTTAGTTTTTCAAGTAATTCTGAGGCTTCCCTTTCTGTGTCGGCAGCAGGATAGAGAAGTTTTGCAATTACAGGACGTAAAATCAGTGAAATTGACACCACAAGAAAGAATTTTACAGTTTTGTCTAAAATAAAGGGCTTTATGAATTTTAAAACCGATTCCTTAAAATTACCGAAAAAATCTATTTCGCTTGAATAGCAGAACCAAAAAAGTCCAGTTGTATCAATAATCAGAAAACCCAAAAATATTCCTGCTGCAAGAAAAAGCATTTTTTTTATACTGAATTTTTTTTCGTATTCTGAAGGATTCCCTGCAAAAAGCCCTGTAATAATAGCACCTATGAAGTATCCCCAAATGAAACCTGCATTTTGTGAAGAAATTGCATTAAATCCGCCTGCAAATCCTGGAAAAACACGAAGATTGAGGCAGCCAAGTAAAATGTAAATTCCTGTAGCACCGGCTCCGCTTAATCCGCCAAGACAGGCAGCGCATAAAATTACAAGCAGATCCTGCGAACTGTAAAAAATAGAATTGATTTGCCTCGAAGTAAAAACGCCCAGACAAATGAGAAGAGAAGCAAGAATTGTGGCAATGCTTCGAATTATATTTTTTTTTCCAAGGAACGATAAATTTTTCATTTTGGCTGCTTTTTATCTGATTTTGTTTTTGACGAAGACTTTTTATCCGAAGTAGAAATTTCGGTTTTTTCAGCAGAAACTTTCTTGCTCGCGAAAGTTTTTGTTTTCGCAGATGATTTTTTTGCCGGAGAAGAAATTTCGTTTTTTTCAGCGAGATTTTTCCTGCCTGCAGAAGTTTTTGTTTTTGAAGAAGACTTTTTAGCCGAAGTAGAAATCTCTTCCTGCATTTTTATAATTTGATTTTCTAATGCCACAATTTGATTTTTTAACTGGGAAAATTCGCTTGAAATCATTTTGTTTTGTTGTATAAAAATCTCTGTTTTTTGTGCAGATTCTGATTCAGCATTATTTTTTAAGATCTTTTTTCTATATGAAAGTTTTGCAAAGTCTGGAATAAGATTATAAGTGTCAAAAATTGCATAAATCATATAGAGCAAAGAAAATGCCAGAATTAAATAAACAAACCAATCACCATATTTTGCATAAATTGTTGTTTTGTGCTCATAAACTGGAACCTTTACAACGGCTGCTTCTTCCTTAAAAAGAGGTAAATCAGCAATAACTCTTCCTCTTGCGTCAATAACTGCCGAATAGCCAGAATTGCAGCAGCGAACTAAGGTAGTTCTAAGTTCCATAGATCTGTAACTGGCAATAATAAAATGCTGAAATTCTGCAGAATTTGTGTTCGACCAGGAGTCATTTGTTATATTCATAAAAATTTCGCTGCCAAAATTATGAAGCTGTCTGCAAACTGACGGAAATGCGTCTTCGAAGCAAATTGGCGTTGTAAAATTTACAAATGAAAGCGGATTGTCCTGATTGTTTGTGATATATTTTTCAGTTTTCTGCGGATTTGAATTTCCGTTTTTATCAAGTTCAATTGAATTGTAAAATTCACGGTTATAATCAAGCGGAGTTTTTTTATCTTTATTTTCTTTTAGCGGAATTTTAAACTTTACAAACTGAAATCCCTGCATCAAAGAGGAATCCATTTTTACAAGATCCTGCATAATGAATTTCATAATGGCGCTTTCTCTGTAGGGAATAAGTTCTGCAAAAGGAACAAGGTGTTTTTTAGAATAATAACCCGAATACTTTCCGTTTTTGTCAAAAAGAATTGCACTGTTTGCAGTATGTTTTTCTCGTGGTCTTGAAGTTCCGCCAATTAAAAACGGTGTGTTCATTCTTTTTATAAAATCTACAAGGCTTTCATTTTTTGGATTCGTTTCGTAAAAATTGCGTCTTTCTGGAAAAATTTTTGACAGAATGCCTTCGCTCCAAAGAACTAAGTCAGCTTCTTCGCCTGTTTCTTCCGTAAAATTATTTATTGCCTGTTCTGTAAGTGCCATTGCCGTGCGAATTCTTGAATCTTCACTAGTTCCCCAGGAATCTGCATTATGCTGAACAATCACTGTGTTTACATATTTTTGTGGACTGCGTGGAATAAAATACTGAAAAAGTCCGTAAAGTAAGCAGATTGCATACAAAATTGAAATTAAAGCAAAATTCTGTCTTAAATTTATTTTTGCATTTTCTTTTTTTTGATAATGAACTGATTCTGTAGTATAAAAATAAAGTTCACCAAAAAAAGAAGAGCAGAGTGAATATAAAAAAGTAATTCCTAAAACACCGGTTATATCAACAAATTGATTTAGAATTTTGAATCTGTATGCTGCAGAAGAAATTGTTCCCCAGGGATAGCCGAGTGCACCTACAGATTTTTCCCATTCAAAAAGCGTAAAAATTGAGGAAAACCATAAAATTCGCTTAAAAGTGCTGAAATTGTCAGAGCAGTTTCCTTCATAGAGACTTTTAGTAGTTTTTTTATTTTTTAAAAGCTGATGTGGATAGCAATGAATTATAATTCCAAAAAGTGCCCCTTCAAACCAGGTTCCAAAAGCACTTGCTCCAAGCGTAAACACTCCGAATCCATGAAAATTTGCAAGCCATGCACTTGAAAAAAGATGAACAGTAAGAACTTGAAGTCCAAAGATAAAAAAACTTTCTTTGTAGGATTTTGAATTGAAAACAGCAACATAAAGTGGAAGCAGGCAGATGAGTGCAAGAAAAGGAGCTCCAAACGGCAGAATTTCATTTGAAATTGCGAAACCTTCAGCGATTCCCGAAAATATTGCACAAAAAACTTGTAAAATCAGCCGATTCATTATAAAATTATTCTATTATTTTATTTTAAAAATTGCAACAAAACAATAGAATATTTAAAAATCGGGGTGGAAATAATTTTGAATTCAAAGCAAATAAAAGAGCAATCCAGCGAAGTAGAAGAAATCAAAAAAAATCATAAATCTGAATATGAAAAAGAGCCGGAGACAATTGCAATGGCGCCGGGAAGATTTCATTTGCTTGGTGAACATACTTCCTTTTTCAAAGACAAAACTCTTTCAATGGCAGTAAATCTTCCGGTTTACATTGCTGTTTCTTTGCGTGGTGATACAAATCTAAATTTCAATTTTGTTCAGCTTGAAGACAGGAAAAGATCAAATTTAATTCAGCTTAAATTCAAAAAAGAAGATAAATGGGCAAATGCGATAAAGGCTGTTTTGTTCGGATTTCTGGAAAATGGATTTAACCTCAAGGGAATGAATTTTACAGTTTATTCAAATTTTCTTCCGTCAGCAGGATTTGGAATTACAACTGCAATAAAAGTTGCAACAGCGTGGGCGGTAAAAGATCTTTTAAAACTGCGTGCCTCTCAGGAAATGCTTTTAAAAGTTCTTGAAACTGCTAATAAGAAATTTTTAAATATTTTACATCAAAAAGCAGATTATTTTACTCCGATTTATTCAAGGGAAAATTCTCTTGTTCTAACTGATTATTCAAATGGAACTTATGAAATTCTTCCGTTCAACTTTAAAAATGTTTCAATAGTTCTTACTGATGCCGGAGTTCCTAGAGTTACAACCTGGAATGAAGAAAGTCTTCAGCAGCCGGAAAATGTCTTGCTTCTGGGCGAATTAAAACAGTTTAAATCGACTGCTTACGGCGGCTGGGTTTATGAGGAAAGTGCAGCTGAAATAAATGAAGTTTTAAGCGTTGTAAACGAGGATGTAAAACGCCGCTTGATTTGCGTTATGCAGGAACATAAAAATGTGCTTGACTGTGTAAGTGCGATTCAAAAAGGTGATTTTTCGATTTTTGCAAGAGCTGTAAAGCATTCACAGAAAATTTTGCGGGATTTATATGATTTATCATGTCCTGAAATTGACTGGATTTTAAAGCGTGTTTCTGAAATTGATGATGATCCTAATGATATTCATAAACCTGTAAATTGCGGACGAATAACAGGAAAAGGCTTTGGACGGTGCACTTATTCATTTGTCAGAAATGTTGATGTGGAACGTTACAAGGAAAAACTTCTTGAATATGAAAGAATTTTTGGATTCAAAGCTGAATTTTATACAGTAAAGAGCGCGAGAGGCGTTCATTTGATTTAAGTTTTCTATAAAAAATATTTAAGTTCTCCAGTTCTTGAGTTTTAACGAGGAAAAATAAATGAGGCTTCTTCTTACGAATGATGACGGAATTGATGCGAAGGGAATTAGAACTCTGCAAAATGTATTGTCTAGGGAGCACGATGTTTATACTGTGGCTCCTCTTTCAAACAGATCAGGTTCGTCATGCAGCATAAAAATGTATGAAAAACTCGAGCTTCAGAAAAGAAATGAAAAAACGTATGCTCTTGACGGAACACCTGCTGACTGCGTGGTTTCTGTGCTTATGGGAGATTATATTCCAGGACATTTTGATGCTGTTCTTTCGGGAATAAATCAGGGGGCAAATCTTGGAACTGATACAATTTATTCAGGAACTTGTGGTGCGGCTCGGCAGGCTGCAGTTTTTGGACTTCCAGGAATTGCCTTGAGTGTGGAAAGTCTTGTTCCTAATGGCGGAATTACTGGTCAGGGAAATCTTCTTTATGAGCCTCTTGCTGAATTTGTTCTTAAAAATCTGGAAATTCTTGTTTCACTTTGCAAAAAAAATCAGTTTTTAAATATAAATGCACCTTCAATTCTTGAGTTTAGTGGAATAAAATTTTGCTCACTGAGTTTTAGAG
>CAVCIJ010000105.1:0-8930 GCA_963601995.1 bacterium
TTCGTTTTATCCTTTTTGTAGAGAATTTTTTTTGGAGGCTTTAGATGAAAAAAATTTTGGCAGTTTTAGCTTTGGCTTTTGCTGTACTCGGCGGTGCTTTTGCTTTTGATTTGGGCTCTATTCGCGGAACCTGGCAGGATGAAAAATGGGACGCCAACTGGACATTCAGCGCGGACGGAAAAATTGTTCTTACAAAGGCAAGTTCCGGAGAAACTGTTTATACTTTTTCAGATTCAAATGTTCAGAATTTTAAACTTGACGCTAATGCTTCGGGCGTGAGTGTTTCTTTTAAATGCGATGAAACTGAAAGAGCCTACAGGTTTACAAAGGCAATTTCTGCAGGTTCTGATCTTGAACTTACAGTTGATCCTGACTGGACTAGTGAAGATTACACTACAGCAATTAAATTCCAAAGATAAAATCTGATTTTTTTTAGCTGAAAATCTCTGCGTTTTGTTTTAGGCGCAGGGATTTTTTTTGCACAAAATTTTTTTTCTTGAAATGAGTTTTTTTATAAATTATTCTATGCTGAAACTTAAAAAAAAAATTTTTTAGAGATTTTTTCCGGAGGAAAATTTTATGTACAGCAAGAACGACGCTGCAAAGACTCCGCCAATGGGCTGGAATTCTTATGATTATTACAATACCACTGTAACAGAGGACGAAATTAAGCTTCAGGCTGATTTTATGGCGAAAAATCTGCGAAGGTTTGGCTGGGAATATGTTGTGGTTGACATTCAGTGGTCTGATCCTAACGCCGGCTCAACCTGCCCTGAAATTCAGTACGTGCCTTTTACTCAGTTTTGTATTGATGAATATTCGCGGCAAATTCCTGCAGTAAATCGCTTTCCTTCTTCGGCTGGAGGAAAGGGGTTTAAGCCTCTTGCGGATTATATTCATTCTTTGGGATTAAAATTTGGCATTCACATTATGCGTGGAATTCCTAGAATTTGTGCCCACAATCACACTCACATTCTGGGAACTTCTGTTACTGCTGATAAAATTGCAGATCCTTTTAGTTTGAGCAAGTGGAACGGCGATATGTACGGAGTTTTGCCTTCAAAAGAGGGTCAGCTTTATTATGATTCGATTTTTGCTCTTTATGCTGAGTGGGGAGTTGATTTTGTAAAAGTTGATGATATCTGCAACACAAATATGTACGAAAAAAATCCTTATTCTGCTGAAAAAGAAATTGAAATGATAGCGCACTCAATTGAAAAAAGCGGGCGGCAGATGGTTCTTTCTTTGAGTCCTGGACCTGCTGTAATTGAAAAAGCCTGGCATATGGAAAAATATGCAAATATGTGGCGTATTACAGATGATTTTTGGGATAAGTGGGAACTTTTAAAAAATATGTTTGAAAGATGCGAAACCTGGCAGCGTCATGTTGGCGGTGGAAACTGGCCTGACTGCGATATGATTCCTCTTGGAAAACTTTTAAAAGGCTGGGGCAGCGAAAGAAATACGAATTTTACGCCTGACGAAGAAAAAACTATGCTGACTTTGTGGAGCATTTTTAGAAGTCCGCTTATGCTTGGAACTGATCTTACTCAGCTTGACGAGCGGACTTTGAATTTGATTTGTAATGAAGAAGTTCTTTCTCTTAACAAAGATTCCTGCAATCCGCTTTTGGTAAGCCGCAGTAAAGATCAGATTATCTGGCAGAGTAAGGCACCGGGTTGTCCTGCGCGTGGAAGTGACATTTATCTTGCAATGTTTAACATAAGCGACGAAGATTCAGAAGTTTTTGTAAATCTTAGTGAACTTTGCGGAATTGACCTAGATTCAACTTATGGAATCAGAGATTTATGGGCAAAAAAAGATCTTTTTCCTGTAGCCGGAAACGCAATTTTTACACAGTTCATTCCAAAACACGGAGCAATGCTTTTTAAACTGACTTGATTTTTTTTTCAGATTCCCTTATTTTTTTTGGAGCGGTTTTCTTTTTCTTGCGTCCGCTGTTCCGGCCTTCGCTATTCGCTCATTCCTGCGCTTTGCGCAGGAACTTTGGGCCTCCATAGCGGGCTAGGCTTTACTAAGAAAATAGAAATTTCAGCACTTTCGGCAATCATCTAAAAAGCCTGGAAAAATTAAGCGTCTGTTACTGATAAAATTCTCTGTGCATAGGAAAAAATCTATTATTAACACAAAAAAATCTGCGAGTTCTTCAGAAAAAATTGATTTAATTCATTTTTATTTAATTTTTATTGATACATATTGATATTTTTTGATATTTTTCTTGACAACACACATTTCCTACTCCATTATTTTAGATATAAATCAATAAAACGTGATAATATTCACTTTTTTTTTGCGGAGGAAACAATGTTTAAGAGAAAAATTGCTGCGGCTTCAGTTCTGCTTGCTGCGGGACTTTCTAGCGGTGTTTTTGCTCAGGGGGCTTCTGTAACTGCGGATTTTACTGCTGAAAAAACGCCTGTAAGCAAAGACTTATTTGGTATTTTCTATGAAGATATCAACTATGCTGCTGACGGTGGTCTTTACGGTGAAATGATTCAAAACCGTTCATTTGAATATCAGAATGCAAGAAAGCAGCCTACATCAGCCTGGGACAATGTAAATATCAAAGGTGCAAAGTCTGCTTCAAAAATTAAGGCAAGCAAAAAAGGCAAGCCGCTTAACGAAAATAATCCTACTTACGGAACTTTGAAAGTAAAGGCTTTGGGTGACGGAATTGCAAACCGCGGATATGATGGAATTCCTTTTGAAGCTGGCAAAAAATATCCTGGATACGTTTACCTGCGCTCAACTGACGGAACTGTAACTGAAATTACACTTCAGGCTCAATCTCGTCAGTCAAAGAAAGTTCTTTGGGAGTCAAAAATTACAGGTCTTACAAAGGATTTCAAAAAATATGAATTTACAGTAAGCCCGAACGCAACTGCAGAAGACGGAATTTTCTCTCTTTATGCAACAGCAATTTCTCCAGATTCAAAGGGTGAAGCTTCTTTTGACATTGATTTCTGTTCAGTTTTCCGTGCAGATATTTATAGAAATGAGCCAAACGGATTCCGCAAAGATCTTGCACAGATGCTTGAAGATATGCATCCGGCATTTATACGCTTTCCTGGAGGATGTATTGTTCACGGAGCGGATCTTGATAATCGCTACGAATGGAAAAATACAATCGGTCCTGTAGAGCAGCGCAAGGAAAAAATGAATTTCTGGGGCTACGAGCAGTCTAACGGAATCGGATTCTTTGAGTATCTGCGTTTTTGCGAAGACATTGGTGCTGAACCAATTCCTGTTTTAAGTGTTGGAATGGCTCATAACGGACAAATTTCTTCTACTGCTGATTATGAAAATTATGCACAGGATTATCTTGATTTCTTAGAGTACGCAACAGGTCCTGCAGACAGCGAATGGGGTTCAAAACGTGCTGAAGCAGGTCATCCGGAGCCATTTAAAGTTAATTACATTGGCGTTGGAAACGAAGACTGCGGTCAGGATTACCTTGCCCGCTTCCAGTACATCAGTACAAAAATCAAGGCAAAATATCCTAATGTAAAAACAATAATTTCTTCAGGATTCACATACAATGATGTTAACTTCCATAATGCATGGAATCAGGTAAAGGCCTGGGAAAAGAACAAGAAAACTAAGAATCTTACAGACCTTGTTGATGAGCATTATTACAACGACTATATGTGGTTCCTTACAAACGGCCAGCGCTACGACGATACAAAATTCTATCCGCGTGGAGAAGGTCAGCCTA
Source organism: bacterium (assembly GCA_963601995.1). Classification (GTDB taxonomy): domain Bacteria; phylum Spirochaetota; class Spirochaetia; order Treponematales; family Treponemataceae; genus Treponema_D. The sequence goes on from CAVCIJ010000105.1 coordinate 3,737, forward strand.
AGGTATTTATCGGTGAATATGCAGCCTGGGTAGACGGAAGAAGAAATAGTCTTCTTTCAGCACTTTGCGAAGCTGCCTATATGACAAGCATCGAAAGAAACGGTGATATTGTTGAAATTGCTTCTATTGCACCGCTTTTTGCCCGCATGGGAAATACTCAGTGGGTTCCTGATGCAATCTGGTTCAACAATACAGAATCTTATGGTTCTCCAAACTATTATGTTCAGAAAATGTTTATGAACGCAAAATCTGATCAGACTGTAAAAACTTTAGTTGTTCAGCCGGAAAATGCTGTTGAAAAGAAATTTATTGGTGGAACAGTTGGAATTGGAACCTGGGCAACCACAGCAAATTTCTCAAATCTTAAACTTACAAATACTGATACAAAAGAAACTATTTTTGCAACAGACAAAACTTTAGAAAATCTTGATGATTTCCGTGAAGAAACAGGTGCATGGGGAATCAAAAAAGGCGTAATTAACCAGACTTCTCAAGATATCAATGTGCGTGCAATGCTTAACAACGAAATCGAAATGGAAGGCGTTCAGAATTATGATTTTGAACTTACTGCAACAAAGGTTGGCGGTGCTGAAGGATTCTTGATTATGTTCGGTGTAAAGGGCAAAAATCTTTACTGGTGGAATCTTGGCGGCTGGGGCAACACTCAGTCTTGTGTAGAAAAGGGAACCAGCGAAGCTCGCACTATTGTAGGCGATTCAAAACCTATCAATTTGATTCAGGGAAAACCTTATAAAATCAAGATTGAAGTTCGTGGCGAAACATTCCGCTGCTATCTTGACGGACAGCTTTATCATGAGTTTACAGATGCCCAGTCTTACGATCCAATTTTTGTTCACGTAGGCGAAACATCTGACAAAGTTATTGTTAAGATTGTAAATATGGTTTCTTCTGAGCAGAATATACAGATAAATCTTAATGGTGCTCCTTCTCTTACCGGAAGTGCAATTGTAACTTATTTAACTGGCGATATGAATGACGAAAACTCATTCTTCGACAAAACTCTTGTTTCTCCAAAAACAAGAACACTTTCTGGAATTTCTTCAAACTTTGTTTATTCAGCACCTAAGAATTCTCTTTCAATTCTTGAAATCCAGAAAAAATAATTGCCTTGTACGGGCAGTGATAAACAGGTATGAGCCGGAACTACTGCCAATAAAAAGTTCCGGTTTATATAAAAAATGCTTGCTCCTTTAAAAAGCATTTAGCCTCCTTTTTCGCCGGTCTGTAAAGTTTTTACGGGCCGGTTTTTTTTGATAAAAATACTTGTGTATATCAAAAAAAATTGATTATAATGAAGAGAAAAACAACAAGACTGAAAGGTGATTTTTATGCAGGAAATTGACTCAACACTTGTAATAAATCCTTTGGAAGATTTAGATAAACTGAAGGCACTTGCATCAGAGCCGAGAATACAGATGCTGAATTTGCTTCGGGAAAAAACTTTAAACATTAACGAAATTTCTGATGCGCTAGGGCTTCCTCAGTCAACTGTTGCAACTCATATTTCAATTCTTGAAGAATCAGGACTTTTGCTTACAGAGTCTGTAAAGGCTAAAAAAGGAAATCAAAAACTTTGCAAGCCTGCTTTTAGGGAACTTTTGATTCAATTTCCAGAAAAACAGAACGCTGCCGATAATTTTGTTGAAGTTGAAATGCCGATTGGAATTTTTACAGACTGCAGGGTTACGGCTCCGTGCGGACTTTGCTCTCAGGAACATATAATCGGACTTTTGGACATTCCAGATTCATTTTTAAATCCTGAAAGAATGAAAGCCGGACTTTTATGGTGCGGAAGCGGAACTTTTGAATACAAATTTCCAAACAACACTTTATATGAAAAGAAACGGCTTACAAAAATTGAAATCTGTCTTGAACTTTCGAGCGAAACTCCCGGCACAAATTCAAACTGGCCGTCAGATATAACAATGTGGATCAATAAAACTGAAATTGGTACCTGGGTAAGTCCTGGAGATTTTGGTGACAAGCGTGGAAAATACACACCGCAGTGGTGGAAACTCGAAGGCAGCCAGTACGGACTTTTAAAGCATTTTTCTGTTACTGATGAAGGAAGTTTTGTTGATGGAATTCAAATCAGCGATGTAAAACTCAGTGATCTTAAAATCAACGAGCACCACTCAATCAGGATGAAGGTGGGCGTAAAAGAAAATGCTGAACATATGGGCGGAATGAATATTTTTGGAAAGGGCTTTGGTAACTACGATCAAGGAATCATTTTAAGAACATATTTTGCTTAAACTTAAAGACTAAATAAGAATCAAAAAAAATGCGCAGAAATCAGCGGTTTTCTAATCAAAAATCACTAAAAATCTGCGCAATACAGAATTTACTTTAATTTCAGTAAAATCTATTTTTCGTAGTGAGCAACTCCGTCGCCTGACTCACAGGCAAAAAATCCTGCTGCATAACCTACAGTTTTTGTATATTCGTTTTGTACATTTTCAATGAAAGAATCAACGTTATCTTTGTGAACAAGTGCAATTGCGCATCCACCAAATCCAGCACCTGTCATTCTAGCTCCAAGGCAGCCTTTTTGTTTTTGAGCACTTTGAGCTAAAGTGTCAAGTTCAATTCCAGTAACTTCGTAGTCATTTTTGAGAGAGTCGTGAGATTCATTTAAAAGCTCTCCAAGTTTATTTAAATTTCCTGAACGAAGTGCTTCTACGGCATCAAGAACTCTTTGGTTTTCATAAACACAGTGCTTTGCTCTTTTTAAAAGAATTTCATCTTTGATGGCATTTTTGCTTTCTTCCCATTTTTGAGGAGTGAGTTCGCAGAGTGCAGAAATTTTTACACCTGAATCCTGCAAAATTTTAAGTGCACTTTCACACTGATTTCTTCTTTCGTTATATTTTGAATCAGCAAGGCGGCGCACCTTGTTTGTATTCATAACAACAAATCTGTAATCGCCAAGTTCAAGAGGAACATATTCGTATTCAAGTGTGTTGCAGTCAAGTACAATGGCAGAATTTTTCTTTCCGTTTGCAATGATGAACTGATCCATAATTCCGCAGTTTACATTCATAAACTCGTGTTCACTCATCTGACCAAGCTTTGCAATTTCTATTCTGCTGATATTAAATCCAAAAGTTTCGCTAACGGCATAGGCAAATCCACATTCAAGAGCCGAAGAAGAACTGATTCCACCTCCTGCAGGAATGTTTGAAACCATAAGAATTTCAAATCCGCACGGAAAAACACAAGCCTTTGATTTTAACTGACTTAAAATTCCGTTTAAGTAGTTTGCGTAGTCATTTTTTTTGTCAAAAACAAAATTGTCGTTTATGTCAAATTCAAAAGTTCCCGGAAAACGAACGTCGTTGTAGATAACTTTGCTGTCGCCTCTTTTGCGGATTGCAACGTAAAGATATTTGTTGATTGCTGCAGGAAAAACTTTGCCGCCGTTGTAGTCAATATGTTCACCGATAATATTGATTCTTGCAGGCGAAGAATAAAGCTGAATCTGTTCATTTGAATTGCCGTAAGTTTTTATAAACTCCGGAATAAGATCTTCTGGATTGTAGTTTTTTGCTGTTAGTGAATTCATAAATTTCCTCTTTTTGCTAAAGCAATAAATTTTGCCTAAGAAAGCAATGATTTATATAGAAAATAAATTATTGTTTTCTTCGAAATTTGCAAATCGTTATAAGTCTAAAACTTAGACAGTTTGACAGGCAATGCTGATTATTTTTTTAGATTTTAGTCAGCATTTTTTGTCGAATATAACATTATTGACTTTTTATTACAAGCAAGATTGTGAAAACGTTTACATAATCTTGCTCAGTATTTTTTGCTAAATTTTCAGATTTTGAAAAATTAACACGTGTAGTCAACACGATATTATTATACAGCATAAGAGGCTGTAATGTCAGTATTTTTATTTTTTGTACAGAAATGATTTTACAATCTTGTCGTACAGTTTGCTGCTAAGGTGTTTTTTTAGAAATACAAAGGGTTTTGCATAAGCTCCGATTAAATAGCGCGATTTTGGATTTTTTGCAGTTGCAGCTTTTACAACAGTTTTTGCAATTATTGAAGGATCGCTTGCTTTTTTGTTCTGCGGATTGTAATTTTTTTCATAATATTCTGCCACAGCATCAGCAGTGTTTTTGTATGTTCCTTCGCCTGAAAATTTTCTTATGTTTGCTGCGGCGATTTTTCCCCAGTCAGTTTGAATAAGTCCCGGTTCAATTAAAATTACTTTTATGCCAAAAGAAGATGTTTCTATGCGCATTGCATCGCTTAAGGATTCAACGCAGTATTTTGAAGCGTGATACCAGCCTAAAAATGGACTTGTAAATAGTCCTGCCATTGAAGAAATGTTTATGATTCTTCCACCACCGTTTTCTCTCATAAAAGGAAGCACTAACTGACTCATTCTTGCTAAGCCAAAAACATTTACTTCAAACTGTTTTTTTGCTTCGTCTAAAGGTGTATCTTCGATTGAGCCGCCCAAACCGTAGCCTGCGTTGTTTACTAGAAGATCTATTTTTCCTTCAGCTTTTATTACTTCGTCAATGCAGTTTTTCATTGACTCTTCGTTTGTTACGTCAAGAGAAATTGTCTTTGCTCCCCACGCTAAAAGTTTTCCCAAGAGATCTGTGCGGCGTGCTGCTCCGTAAACCATATATCCTGCTTTTACAAGGCTTACTGCACTGTCGTAGCCGATTCCAGAAGATGCACCTGTAACAAGAGCAACTTTTTTTGTTTTTTCTGCCATAAGTCCTCCTATAAAAATTCAATTCGAAAATATCAATTTTCGAATTGAATTTTTAAGCACATTCGCAATGAAATGAGAATGTGCAGTAGAAAAAACAAGTTTGCGAAGCAAACTTGTGAATAAAAACTTTGACGCTATTTTGGGCAAAGTTTTTATTAATTTGTTTCTAAAAAAAATTTTTTACATATTAGAAAATTATTTTGCTAAAAACAAGATTATTTTTTTAGGGAAGTTCTGCCGGTTTCTAAAAAAAACTGACGCTGGAAAGATAAAGCCTGCGCCGGTGTGAAAGGGCAGTTAGCAAAGAAAAATTCCGCGACAAACCCGTAGATTTTTTTGATAAGAAAAATTCCGTGCAGAAAAATAAAATTTTTAAAATATGATATAATTTTTTTATGTCTTTAAATTGCAATGAAATCAATAAAATTTTAAGCG
>CAVCIJ010000106.1:0-2235 GCA_963601995.1 bacterium
ATATTAACCTGCAGAATTTTTGCTATAAATCGAGCTTTGCAACCTGGATTACAAAAATTGCCTATAATTCAGCGGTAAATTCAGTAAACCGCCGGCAGGAATATGTTCCGCTTGCAAATGAAGAATTGATTCTTTCAAAAAATTTAACGCCGGAAGAAGAAGAAATTCAAAAAGTAACGCTGGATACAGTGCGTAAATGCGTTGCAGACTTGCCGGAAAATTACGGAGTTTGCGTTGAAATGTATTTTTTTCATGGATTAAAATACGACGAAATTTCAGAAATTACGGATTTTCCTGTAAATACAATTAAATCTTATATTTTCAGGGCTAAAAAACTTCTTGCAGATAATTTGCGGGGGATTTATGAACAGTAAAAAATGTGAAAATTTTATGAATTCTTTTTTTGAACTCGACAAAGGTGAACGTCTGCCTTTTAAAGACAGTTTGCACATTCTTTTTTGCAAAGATTGCCGTACAAAGATTCGTCTGCTTTCTAAGGCTCAGTCAATTGCACAGAGTGCCATTATTCAAAAGTCTGTAATTAACGAAGAAAATTTAAGCCAGTTAATCGAAAACGCAAGACCTTCGTGGTTGGAACATTTAAAACCTGTTTCTATGACCCGCTGGGTTTGCGCAGGAATTTTTATGATTCTGCTTTTTGTGCTTTCTGGAATGTTCCTTCAAAGAAGTCAAAATCAAACATACTTAATGTCCTTTTTTGTAATTGTAGGCGGCGCCGTAACTGCATATTGCGCAGCCTTTATAGGCGTAAACCTGGACTTTTTTATAAAAAAAATAGACACAAAAAATCTAGCCCTGGACAGCTACTGTTAATTCAATATTCAACCTGATTATTAAAATTCATTTTTGTGGTAATATTTTTTTACTATGAATAATTTTAATGTATTAAAAGAATTTCTTGATCAGACACGACCTCAGATAATCGAGTTGCAGACGCTTTTGTCTTCAATTCCTGCAATGGCACCAGAAAGTGGTGGAGACGGCGAACTTAACAAATGCGAAGCATTAAAAAAATGGCTTTTGGCTCAGGGCTTTGCAGAATCTCAGTTTGAACGTTTTGACGCAAAGGATGACAGAGTTTCTTCTGGAGTGCGCCCGAATCTCCTTCTTACAATTCCTGGAAAAAAAGAGCAGAGCGTTTGGGTAATGGCTCACATGGACGTTGTTCCACCTGGAAATCTTGACCTCTGGCATTCTGACCCGTGGAAGGTCGTTTACGATAGAGAAAACGACCGCTTGATTGGCCGCGGTGTAGAAGACAATCAGCAGGGACTTGTCAGTGGCGTTCTTTCTGCAATTGCAATGCTCAAAAATAACATTGTTCCAAATTACACTGTAAAGCTTTTGTTTATGGCAGATGAAGAATTTGGTTCAGAATATGGAATTAAATATCTTTTGCGTGAACATAAAGAACTTTTTAAGAAAGATGATTTAATTTTGATTCCTGACGGCGGAGATTCTGACGGGCAGACAATCGAAGTTGCAGAAAAAAACATTCTCTGGTTAAGAGTTCATACTGTTGGTCTGCAGAGCCACGGTTCAATGCCGGAAAAAGGAAAAAATGCACATCTTGCTGCCTGCGATTTGGCACTTCGTTTAAATGATCTTGAAAATTTCTTTGACGCACAAGATGAACTTTTTACTCCTTCAAAATCAACATTCCAGCCTACAAAAAAAGAAGCAAATGTTGATACTGTAAACATTATTCCTGGTGACGATGTTTTCTATATGGACTGCAGAATTCTTCCTTGCTACACACTCGAAACTGTTCGTGCAGAAGTTGACAAGCGTGCTGCAGAAGTTGAAGAAAAATATGGTGTAAAGGTTGAAATTACAGAACCTCAGCATCAGCAGTCGCCGGCAACACCTGTAAATGCAGAGGTTGTCGTAAAACTTTCTAAGGCAATTGAAGAAGCCCACGGTAAAAGAGCCCGCCCTGTAGGAATCGGCGGAGGAACTGTCGGCGCTGAATTACGCAACGAAGGCTTTAACGCTGCAATCTGGTCAACATTAGACGAAGTCTGCCACCAGCCGGATGAATACAGCTACCTGAAAAATACAATCGATGACGCACAAACCCTGTGCGCCCTCTATCTTCAGGACTAAAAGATTTAAGTTTAAGTTGTAAATAAGTAGAGGAATGTCGAGTTTATTTTATGAAAAATGTCAAATAGCCGTAGGAGAGGTTCTGACACAAACGCACCTTGCGCTTGT
>CAVCIJ010000107.1:0-5211 GCA_963601995.1 bacterium
TATCAAGACTTTTCTAATTTTATTTGATAATTATCATATTTTATTGATTTATATATTTTAGTCTGTTAGTGAAGAATATTGCGAAGCAAAAAAACTAACTCGACTTAGCTCCGATTGAGACTCAAATTCTGAGGTTTCAGACTTTGAGTTGTCGAGCTTGCCGCAGCCTTCGGCTGCTTCCCGAGTTTTCCGCAACTTACAGTTGCGAAAAACTCATGGACTTTTTTGTTAAGAAATTTATTTTTGCGAGGAACAGGGAATTTTGTCAGTAGCTGGCGGCAAACTCGCGGTATTTTTGCTAAGCTTTATTCTTTCTTGTGCCCGCCAGCCTAGCCCGGATTGTAGCGGCGCGTTCTGTAGCGCAGCGGAAGAATGAAGGCGAATGCCGGAACCGCGAAAAGCCGGATCAAAAGTAAAATTTTATGCCGAACCGAAGGAAATTTTTATAAGGAAAAAGGAAATTTTCTCCAGAAAAAAATTAAAAAACGCTTTTTGCAATTCTAAAGCCGAAATAATTGAATTTTTCTGCCGGATTAAAAGAATAACGATCGCCTGCACCTAAAAATAATGTGTAAATGTTCCAGCCGCCTCCGCGCATTACTCTTTCGCTGCCAACTTCGGGACCGCAGTAATTTTTTTCCTGCGAATCAGAATAATCGCCGTACCAATCAAAAACCCACTCAAGAACGTTTCCGCTCATATCAAAAAGTCCGCTTCCGTTTGGATTTCCGCTGCCTGGTTTTGGCGGTGATGATGGATCAAATGGAGTTCCTGCTGTTCCTACGCGACGAGTTCTGTCTGTATTTTCGTAAAACCATGCAATTTCTCCTGCGGGAATTTCTGTGCTGTCTAAGCCGTTAGAATCGACCTGCCCGCTTGAAAGGACACCGCTTTGCATTCCACTGACTGTTTTTCTTGCAGCATATTCCCATTCACTTTCGGTGGGAAGTCTGAATCCGTTTGCGCTAAAATCGCATTCTGCAAGGTCGCAACCTGCGGTATCACAGGCATCTTTTAAAATCTGATTCTGATATTTATAGCAAGGCTCGAGTCCGCACATCTGACTAAAAGCATTGCACCAGACAATTGCATCGTACCAGTTTATATCCGTAACAGGCATCCATTGATTTTGACTGCTGGGACTTTTTCCAGTTTTGCCTTGCGAACCTTCGCGTCCCTTGTTTTCAAAGAAATATCCCTGAGTTTCAGCCCACTCGCGCACTTCAAACCAAAGTTTGTATGTAGTTTCGTAGCGGTTTATTTCAAATGGAGAGATGGCACGTTTTGAAGTAAAATTCTGCGCTCCTTCGCCGATTGTGTATTCCAGAAGATTATTTTTGCTGTTTTCATCAATAACATTTTCTTGGTTAGATTCGTTTTCAAAGCGCACAAAATCTACGGGTTCAAAATTATCAAGTTCTACGGCACTGTTCTGCTGTGCAAAAACAAAAATTGAAGCAAAAAAAAGTGATACAAGTACAAATATTTTTTTCATAATTTTCTCCGTAAAAAAATGAAACTTATGCTCAAGATTTCTTTTCAGCAAGTTTATCTTGTTTTTTTAAGTAGCGCACCTGTTTTCGTTCTGCTCTTCTTTGCCCTGAAGATTTTTTTCTCCTTGAACTTTTATTTTTTTTGACTTTTACACGCGCGTTGAATGTAGAAATATTACGTTTCATAAAAAGAAGGTATCCAATCAGCCCGGCAAAAATACAGATTCCTATCAGACTAAAAAAACCTGTCCACTTCCAGCCCTTTGTTCCGTCCCAAGGCAAAGGAACATTCTGACCAAAGAAACTTGTTACTAACGTTGGCAGCATCAAAACCAGATTCCAGGCAGTCATTGTTTTCATTACAATATTCAAATTGTTACTCAAAACCGAAGCAAAGGCATTGTTCATTCCTTCCATAATGTTTGAGTAAGTGTCGGCCATTTCCATAGCCTGGCGGTTATCAATTTCAACATCGTCAATCCAGTCCTGATCCTCATCATCAAGTTTTAACACCTTAGTTTTTCTCATTTTTTCAAGAAGCATCTGATTGCTTTTAAGGGAAGTGCTAAAGTAAACAAGAGATTTTTGAATGTTCAAAAGCTGAATAAGTTCATGATTTTGTACGGAACGGAGCATTTCGCTTTGAATTGAAGTTGCCCTTCTGTTAAGTTCTTTAAGATAGCGCAAAAACATAACATCGGCTCTTGCCATAAATCTAATGCAGAATGCCGGAAAATCATTAAGCGAAAGTTCCTTGATTCTGTTGGCTGCAAAATCTTTTAAAACTTCGCAGTCAGTCCAGCAAATTGTAATAAAAAACTGACCTGTAATAATAATTCCCAAAGGTGCTGTAAAGTAACTTACATCGTCCACAGGCGAAAAAACAGGCAGTTTCATAATTGCAAGAATGTAATCGTAGTCTTCGTTGCGCTCAATACGAGAAAGTTCGTCCGGGTCAAGAATATCAAGCATATTTTCAGGATCAATATTGTATTTTTCCTGAAGATTCTGAATATCGTCTCTTGTTACACTTCTTGCATCGACCCAAGTTTTTTTAGAAGAATCAAGTTCTTCTTCGTCTTTTTTTACAAGTTTTCCGTCTTCCTGCTGCCAATATGTAATCATTTTTTTCCCTTCAAAATTGAATTAAGGTTAGCGGCACAAAATGACCGCAAAAAAAAATATTACAGCGCGAAATTTTTTTTATAAAATTTCTAAAATTTTTCCGTAAAGTTTCAGGATTTTATTTTTCAGAGATTCAATTTCTGAAAATTTCTAATTCTTTTATGAATTTTTAGAAATTTTCTCCTAAGAAAAAAGACAGGCAAAAAAGCAAAACTTAAAAACTTAACGGAGCGCTGCTTCTTATAAACCTATGCTTGGGACCAGATCCACTGTCCATACAACGCCTCCGCAAATTAAAGTTTTAAAGTTTAACAAACTTATTTTTTTAGAGATTCATTTTAGTAAAAAAAAAATCTCTATTTCTAAAAACAGATTTTAAAATATTTTATCAAAATCCGATTTTCAAGGCAAGTTTTTAACAAGTTTTATCAAATACAAAACAACATAGCGTTGTAAAGCCGGATGATTTTTTATTTTCATCATCGTCGGCGAAGCTACAAGAGAAGTCGCAAGGCTTTCCACACGTTCCTGTGTAAACGATTCAGTTTTTAGAGTGCGCAGAACTTTTCTTAAATAATCGCGGATCAAGGAATTTATATCTTCTTCAAGGTTATTGTAATTCTCCTTACCGATTCTGTCGTTCCATTCGTGCATATAGCCTTTTAATTCTCTGTCTAAAGTTGAATTTTCAGGAACGTAAAGAGTTTCCAGATTTGCAGCTGCATTTCTAAGTTCTTTTTTATAATTTGATTTTTGACTGTAAACTTCCCCGCTGTTTTTTTTGTGAAATTTTTCTTCTTCACTTTCTTTTTCATCAAGAATATCCTGCAGTGTTACAGAAGAAATTTCAGTTTTTTTATGCTGTTCATTCTTCTTTTTTGGCTTTCGTCTAAAGAGTGAAATAATCCACGAGATTACAGGAATTGTATACCAGAACGGAAGTTTTATTCTTGCATCAGAATAAATTTCCTGCCTGCTAACCATAAGAAGTTCACTGTAAGGAATAAGATTTCCGTTTCTAAAAAGCGAAATTTTTCCGGGAGTTTTATCTTCGTAGGCAACAACCGGCAGAAACGAAGCATTTAAAAGTGCGTACAAAATAGAATTTGAATCTCTAACCTCACGCTCAAGGCAGGTTTCAAAAGCGGCACTTTCCTTCATTTCTGGAAGTGTTTCAAAATTCAAAAGACATCTTGTCCATTTTTTAGAAATTGAAGTTCTGATTTGCGTGCGTGAATCATTACAAAGTCTTATAACAAGGCTCATAAGCTTTTCTTTGCGGATATAATATCCTTCAGAATCATTCACTTTAAAAATCAAAAGTTCTGGCATCTGATTTCCAATAGTTTCCTGAGAAAGCCGCGTAAGATAATCTTTGAGTTCAATTTCAGTGTATTGGTCAACTAAAAGAAGCCCGGAGCTGTCCTTGAATTTTATAATATCAGCCCAGTTAAAATAATAAGGCGGATTCAGCATTAAAGTATCAAGAGTTTTAAATGCATTTTCTTTTTGGATTCTTTCGGCAGTTTTTGTTTTATAAAATGATGTGGCAAGTTCAATAATTGCAACTGACTGTAAAAGACTTATATCCTCGCTCGTGTAATCCTTGAGTTTCTGATAATCCTGCTTTAAAAAATAGCAGAACTGACTCCAGTAAAAGAAAGTGTCTCCGGAAGTTTTTAGCTGATCCATCGCGGTAACAGGATTTGCACAAAAAGTCTGAAAAAAACTTTTTATTGAAAGTTCCTTGCCTGGATTTGAAACACAAAGTTTCTTTTGAAAATAATCGTGACTTTCTTCTTTTTGCATAAGAACCTGAACTTTGCGCAAAGAAAGATTCACCAGATTCCGCATTGGAAAAAGCGACGGAAATAAAAGTGACGGCAAATCCTTTGAAAAATCTATGCAGTAAAAGAATTTATCATTTATATCTTCTTTTTCCAAAAGTCTGTAAATAATATCAGCAGCATTTTCTCGCGTAACAATATTTTGCGGTGCGTTTTTTTGAATGTCGCCAAGCACAGGAAATGGAATTGAAATGTTCTGTTCAATATTTTTGTAAACTGAATTGAAATGCTCTATATAGAAAGAAATTAAAAAAATATAATCTTTGCCATGAAACTGAGCAACAATAATCTGACGGGAAGAAATAAATTTGTTAAGTTCAGTTTCCATCGCTTCAAGATAATTTGTGCCGCAATAAATAACTAAATCAGAATTTTCTTCAAGATGATGCTGAGAATAACGGTGCAGATATTCGCCAAAATCAGAATATTCAATCATTGGACTTTTTTGTTTTGACGCATAATATTTTAATAAAGTTAAAAGATTTGCAGTTGTAGCCATATCAGAATGATTATATCACATTTAAAAAAATTTTCTATTGGAAACACAGGGTTACTTTTATTTAAAACCGTTTTCATTTCCGCAAGTTAAGAAAAATAATCAGCATAAAGAAAACTAAAACTGTTATTTTAGGAAACGGCACTGGCGGAATTTTAGTTTTGTTACTTGCACACACCTGGAAAACTAAAAAAAAACAAAAGTGCGGCTGTTAACTAGAAATTTTTACGCCTAAGAACGACTTTTAGTT
>CAVCIJ010000108.1:0-5967 GCA_963601995.1 bacterium
TTGAATCATTCCGCTTGCAACGCAGCACAAATAATTGTCCATACTTCCGCCGCTTGTGATAGGAAGTTTCATTCTGTCGCCAACAATCTGTTCAAGCTGAAGTTTTATGTTGAGAATTTCAGCCATAACTTTTTCATCAAGATAATTATTCTGACAGAATTTTTCTTTGTTTGTCTGATTCATATATTTGCGGAAAAGTTTTACGTAACTTACAAAATCGCCTTGAATGTCGCGGAATGCGTGATGTGCGGCCCGCGCTTCCATTTCTTTTCCAACTGGCAGCACAAAAGGAGACTGTGCACTTAAAAATGAACAGCAGATTAAAACTTCTTCAAGTACATCCGGATAGCGTAAAATGCTTTCTACAATTATGCGGCTGATTCTTGGCTCAAGTGGAAATTCGACCATAAGTTTTCCGATTGAACTGAGGCTTCCGTCTTTTTCGATTGCGTGCAGCATTTCAAGAGTTTTTACGGCTCCCAAAAGCCCGTCGTGATTTGGAGGAGAAATAAAGTTGAATTTTTCAAAGTCAGTTATTCCAAGTTCTGACATTCTTAAAACAACTTCACTTAGGTCAGTTCTGTAAATTTCTTCAGTTGTATATTCGCTTCGTCCCTCAAAGTCTTTTTTTGAATAAAGTCTGTAGCAGATCCCTTCCTGCGTTCTTCCAGCTCTTCCGCGCCTTTGATTGCAGCTTGCCTTACTTACAGGAGTTTCGTCCAGGCTTGAAGTATATGTTTTGGGACTGTAAAAATTGAGTTTTGCCAGTCCAGAATCGATTACTGTCGTGATTCCATTTATGGTTACTGAAGTTTCAGCAATGTTTGTGCTGATTACAACCTTTTTCTTTCCGAACGGGGCGCTGTCAAAAACCTTTTCCTGCTCTTCCTTTGGAAGACGTCCGTAAAGTGGAACAATGTGAATTTTGTTTTTAAAGGGCACATTTAAAAGTTTTTGCATGCAGTCTTTAATCGCCTTTTCTCCCGGCAAAAAAATTAAAATATCGCCATTGTCGTGGTTGTCTAGTGCGCGATCAATGGTCTGTTCAATTTTTGACATAAGTGCTTCTGATGCTTCGGGATTTGCTGTACTTGTTTTGATTGCCGGCGGGTCGTAAACCATTGTAACTGGAAAAATCTGTGTATCAATTGTAACGATTGGGCAGTTGTTAAAATATTTGCTGAAAATTTCTGCGTTGATTGTTGCTGAACTTACAATCACTTTAAAGTCTTTTCTTGCATCAAGAATGCGTTTTAAAAGTCCAAGAACAAAGTCTATGTTAAGGCTTCTTTCGTGCGCTTCATCAACCATAATAACTGAATATTTTGACATCCACGGATCAAGTTTCATTTCCTGCAAAAGAGTTCCGTCAGTCATAATTTTGATTTTTGTTGTAAGATCTGTTTTGTCTTCAAAACGCATTTTGTAGCCTACGAGACCTGGAAATTTTGTTTTGAGCTGTTTCGCAATATATTCACTCACACTTAATGCTGCTATGCGGCGCGGCTGAGTTACTGCAATAATTCCATTTTGTGAATATCCGGCTTCATGCAGAATTACAGGAAGTTGAGTTGTTTTTCCAGATCCTGTAGGACTTTGAACTACAATCACTTGATTTTCTTTTAGTGCTTCAAGGATTCTTTCTTTTTGCTGATAAACAGGTAAATTTTTGTAATCAATTGCCATAATATTTTCCTAAAGTTTTCTTGTGCTGCCTTTAATTTCTTCCATCAGTTTTTTGCGCTGCTCAAGATAAGAAGACCATTTTTTTATTCCCTGAGAATTTAATTTCTGAATAAATGCATCGTCGAGTTTTTCTATTACATAGCGATAAGACGGTGTTATGTAAGTTGTAATAAAAACTGGATTTGATTGAACAATTTTTATTCCATCACTGTCTTTTTGAAATCTAAGCTGACAAATAAGGGCGTCTCCTGTGTAATCCCAGAAATCACCTGGATCTTCAAAATTTGGAAGTGAACGCTGACCTGAAATTGTGTTTCCCATTCCATAAAAAATTGCTTTTCTTGCAATTCCGTCGTTGTCTAAAAGAAGTTCCCAGTTTTTTGTAACGTGTGCGTGGTTTATCCAAAGTACATCGACGCCGCTTTTTATTATTTCATTGTAGAAGTTTTTTTGACTTTCTAGAACAGTACGCACATATTCTTCTTCAGCACAGTGAAATCCCAGAACAAAAATATCCGGATTGTGTTCTTCCTTTAAAATTTTTAGCTGATTAAGAAAATTTTCCCTGGATTTTTTGTTTGGGCGAATAAAATCAATGTAAGATGAATAATCATTACGGTTTAAAATTTCAGTTACCGAAAGAAATAAAATTTTCCAGGTGCTCTGCATTTTTTGATTTTGAAATGAAATTTTATTTTTTTTCCGCAGTGATTTTTTTTCTTCCAGAACTGGAACTGAAATTTCGTAGTTTACGGTTTTTTCAAGAATTTGATATGTGAGCGGAGAAGATGAATCTTTTTTGATTCCGCATGCGTAAATTTTTCTTGCAGAAGTTTTTGATTTTTCAATTTCGCTTTCAAAAAAATTTAATGTTGATTTTATTCCTTCAAGTCCCTGATCGTTTGTGTGATTGTTTGCAAGACAAAAAACATTTATTCCGCTCATTATTGCTGCATTTACGTAGTCTGAATGAATATTAAAATTCGGATAAGTTGAATAAGGTTTTTCTTCTAAAATAGGACTTTCCAAATTTGCAAATGTAAAATCTGATTCAGAAAAATAATTTTTTACATTTTCGTAAATTTTTGTAAAATTCTTTGGACGCGTTACATTCGAGTGTGCCATTAAATCTCCGGCAAAGGTAAGAAGAATTGTATCTTTATTCTGAAATTGATTTTGACTTGTAATAATTTCACTGCCGTCGGCAAAGTGAGTTAAATCTGCTTCCAGAGTGTTTGTGCTTTTGCAGGAATAAAATAAAAAACTGAGAAAAACTAAAGTAAAAAAGACAGATATTTTTGTTTGCATTTTGTTCTTTTTGCTGATTTTTTTAACGATTCCTTATTTTACACTAAATTTTTCTCTTATTCTAGAATTTTACAAACCTCAGAAATTTTTGAGCAACATGTAAATAATAATTCCCCATTTTTCTGTTAGAAATTGCAAGCTTGCTGCAAAGTCATGGGATTGTTTTGTTAAGAAATAGATTTTTTTCTTACAGGAAATTTTGTTAGTAACAGCCGGCAAAGTCGCGTTGCCCGCATTCGTGGGAATGTGAAATCACAAGATTGCGAACTCAACAATCGTGTTTTTCGTAACCGCGAAAGGCCGGGAACTTGTGCGGGACTTGCGGGCGCGGTTACTGACAAGATATTCTCTTTCGAACTAAAATTTTTGTTTGCTAAGAAGAATTTTCCTGCAAGAACCGCGCGACGTGCTGTTACCAACAAAAACTCTTCTTCTGCCCTGCAACTTTTCTTAGCAACAAAAATTCCATTCCAATCCCGCGCCCGCGAAGATAACAAACTTTGCTCCAAAACAAAAAAAAACTTAAAAAATCCTCTTCATTGACTTCATTTGCCAGAACAATTAAAATGTTTTTATGTTTGATATAAAAGGTTCTGTTGAATTTGAAACTGAAGAAGAAGATTTTGACACTGTTATGGCCAGCGATATTTCTTTTACGGGAACAATCCGTTTTTCTAAGCCGTTTATGATTAAGGGCAAAATGAGTGGAAATATTGATGCCACAAGCGATCTTCTGATTGATACAAATGCTGAAGTTAATGCGGATATTGTTGCTGACAGAGTTTTGGTGCGTGGCAAAGTGAACGGAAATATTGCTGGTAAAAATCTGGTTTATGTTTCTGCAAAGGGCTCTGTTTTTGGCGACATTACATCAGCGCAGGTTGTTCTTGAGCCTGGTTCCACTTTTTCTGGAAAGTGCTCGATGACTCAGGAATGATTTTTAAGGTGATTTATGATGATTTTTTTTAATAGATTTTTCACGAAAAAAAATTTTTCTCTTGCACTTTTAGTTTTTTGCCTTACTTCAATTTCTTTTGCTCAAAGTTCTAAGCCTGACGCTCTTGCTCTTTACAGAAACGGAAATTATTCTGAAGCAGTTAAAGTTTGCGAAGACGAGCTTGCTGCCGATCCGAATAATATGGAATCTTACTGCGTTTTGTGCTGGGCACTGATTGCAAACGGTCAGTACAGAGAAGCGGAACAAATGGCAACTGCGGCTAGAAAAGTAAATTCGCGCGATGTCCGCCTGATTGAGTCTTTGGGCGAGTCAAAATTTTATCTTGGAAAAAACAATGAGGCTTTGAATTTGTTTCAGCGTTATGTAGCGAATGCTTCTGAAAATGCTGACAGGCTTGGCCGCGTTTATTATTTAACTGGCGAAATTTATATAAAACAGGCGCGCTATGAGCACGCAGACATTTCTTTTTCTACGGCTGTGCGTTATGAACCTGCAAGAAGCTATTGGTGGACAAGACTTGGTTATTCAAAGGAAATGGCGTCTGACTGGCAGAATGCTGTTGTTGCATACGACAGGGCTTTGTCTTTAGATCCTTCTCAAACTGATGCTGCACGCGGAAAGATTCGCTGTCAGTCTCGTATAAACTAAAAGTTTTTTTTATAAAATGCAAAAAACTGTACATTTTGAAACTCTTGGCTGCCGCTTAAATCAGGACGAAACTGAAGGCGCGGCCCGCTGCTTTTTTTCTGCCGGATTTAAATGTGATTTGGAGAATATCAGCGCTTCGTCGCCTGAAGATGAGAATGTGATTCTTTGTGTAATTAACACTTGTACTGTAACTGCAAAGGCTGAACAAAAGGCGCGGCGTATAATCCGGCTTCTTTTAAAAAAATACAGAAATTCCTGCGTTGTCGTAACAGGCTGTTATGCTGAAGTTGAGGCTGAGAAAATAAAAAAAATCGAACCCTCAAGAATTTGCATTGTTCCGGGAACAAAAAAATTTATTCTTTCTTACATTGCCCAAATGATGAATGGAAAAACTCAAATTTCCTGCAGTGAACTTGAATCATTTATTTTGCAAAAAGAAGACGAAATTGAAAAATCATCTTCTTCAAAAAATTTAAATTTTTTACTTTACACACCGGTTTTTGAAAAGCACAGTCGTGCTTCCATAAAAGTTCAGGACGGTTGCAATAACAATTGTGCTTTTTGCCGCATTCATTTTGCGCGCGGAAAGGCAGTTTCTCTTGATGTTGATGATGTTGTACTGCGTGTTCAGGAACTTGAAAGACTTGGAAAAAAAGAAGTTGTTTTTACCGGCGTAAATCTTACTCAGTATACAGGAAAGTATTTTGAAATTGATGGGAATAAAACTACTGAAAAAACTGCTGATTTTGCTGATTTATTAAAAATCGTTTTGGAAAAAACTGAAAAAATTCTTATAAGAATTTCAAGTCTTTATCCGCAAAGTGTGAATGAAAAATTCTGTTCGATTATAAAAAATCCCCGCGTTGCACCGAGTTTTCATTTGAGCGTTCAAAGTGGCAGCGATTCAATTTTAAAAGAAATGAACCGTCCCTATGATGCACAAAAAGTTTTTAATGCTGTAAAAATGCTTCGTGAGGCAAAAGAAAATCCTTTTATTAGCTGTGATATAATTGCAGGATTTCCTGGTGAAACTGAAATTGATTTTAAAAAAACTAGTGAACTTTGCGAAAAAATCGGCTTTGCCTGGATTCATGCTTTTCCATTTTCGGCGCGTCCTGGAACTGCAGCTTTCTCGATGAAAAATCAAATTCCTGAGTGCATAAAAGATGAACGCGTAAAAATTCTTTCAAAACTCGCATTAAAGGGTAAAGTGAATTATATTGATTCGTTTATTGGAAAAGAAATTTTTGCTCTTTCAGAAAATTCTAGAAGCGAACGTTTGCTTTTTGCAAAAGAAAATGCCTTGAGTCCGTATGTGAACGCTGTAACTTATAATTTTATTCATGTAAGATGCAGGTCTTTAAGAA
>CAVCIJ010000109.1:0-7474 GCA_963601995.1 bacterium
TTTCCATGCGGCGGGCGCGGAGATTTTAGGGAATCCTGTCTTGAACTTTTGAATGAAAAAAATCAAAACTGTGCGGAATTTGAATATTGCGGATACGAAATTTTTGATAAAAAGCCGCAGCTTGATGCTTTGCCGCAGACTTTTTGCAGAAAAGACGGAAGTGCTGAGAGTGCCGGAAAATCGCAGACTTTGGTGATTAAACTTGAAGACAAGATTCTTGATGCCCAGCTTGAGCTTTTTTATTCTGTTTTTGAGGATTCGGATGCTATTGTAAAAAGTGCAAAAATTATTAACAGAGGAAAAAATCTTCTTAAAATTAAAAAATTTTATTCTTCATCGCTGACTTTGGAAAATTCTTTTGAAAATGAATGGAATTTTGTTTCGCTTTATGGCGCGTGGGCCAGGGAGCGTCATATTGAAAAAACGCCGCTTTTTCACGGCAGAGTGAATGTTAAATCTTTGCGTGGAGAAACTGGTGCTCAGGAAAATAATTTTTTTGCCGTTGCTTCAAAAAATGCTGATTATAAAAATGGCGATGTTTACGGATTTGCCCTGCTTTACAGCGGAAATTTTATTGGTCAGGCGGAAATAAATCAGTTTGAAACTGTTCGAATTGTAAACGGAATAAATTCTGATGGTTTTTTGTGGAATTTGAATGGCGGACAAAGTTTTTGCACTCCTGAAACTGCTTTGATTTATTCTGACTGCGGATTTGGAAAAATGTCGCGCTCTTATCACGATTTGTGGCGGAATCATTTGATTAGAGGAAAATATTTTAACAAAATGCGGCCCATTTTAATAAATAACTGGGAAGCAACTTATTTTGATTTTGATACTCAAAAATTGCTTTCGATTGCAAAAGAAGCCGCAAAATCTGGAATTGAAATGCTTGTTATGGACGATGGCTGGTTTGGAAAGCGCAGTAACGATACAAGTTCGCTCGGAGACTGGAGTGTTAACGAGGAAAAAATTAAGGGCGGACTTAAATTTCTTGTGGACGAAGTGAATGCTCTTGGACTTAAGTTTGGTATTTGGTTTGAGCCTGAAATGGTGAGCAAAAACAGCAGTCTTTTTTCTTTGCATTCAGACTGGATTTTGCGTGTTAACAATAGAATTCCTGTTTTGAGCAGGGCACAGTACGTTCTTGACATTACAAATCCTGAAGTTTTTGAATACGTTTATTCTTCTGTGGCAAAAATCCTAAAAAGTGCAAATATTGAGTATGTAAAGTGGGATATGAACCGCAATTTAAGCGATATTGGAAGTTCTGTCTGTGATTGTGAAAATTCTGGAGAAATTTTTCATAAATATGTTCTTGCACTTTACAAAATGCAGGAAAGGCTTTTGACTGAATTTCCTGATTTGCTTTTAGAAAACTGCAGCGCCGGCGGTTCAAGATTTGATGCTGGAATGCTTTATTACAGTCCGCAAATTTGGACCAGCGATGACTGTGATGCAATTGAAAGACTTGCAATTCAGGAAGGAACTTCTTTGTGCTATCCGTTAAGTTCGATGGGAAGTCACATTGCTTCAAGCCCAAGTCACACTACAGGTCGTTTTGTTCCATTTTTAACGCGCGGATTTGTTGCTTTGAACGGGACATTTGGCTACGAACTTGACATAACAAAACTTTCTGATGAAGAAAAATCTTTAATTCCCTGCCAGATTGAAATGTTTAAAAAATACAATCAACTTGTTATGAAAGGCGATTATTACAGAATCGAAAGTGCCTCTGGAAATCATCAGTTTGATACTTGGGAATGTGTGAGCAAAGATAAAAATGAAGCAATTGTAGTGATGATTCAGGTTTTAAATAGACCGAATTTAAAATCGCGGATTGTAAAACTTGACGGACTTGCTGAAGAAAAAAAATATGAAATTCAAATGCAGGATTCTTTTGGAAAATTAAGTGAAAAATTTGTTTTTTCAGGAACAACTTTGATGAATCTAGGAATAAGGCTTCCAAGATTTCAAGGTGATTTTTCAGGTCTTTTGATTTATTTAAAGGCTTTTGAATAAGATTTTTTTTCATCGCTTAAAATTGCTGAATTAAATAAAAATGATAAACTCGTTCTGTGGCGCAAGTGTTGATTAAAAAAATCTCTGCCGGGAATAAAGTGTGAAAAATAAAATTTTTTTTGCAAAGAAAATTTGCCTGAGAAAAAATTATAATTTTTTTGCATTTTGAAAAATCTATTGTATAATTTAAATAGACGCGGTTTTACTGCGATGACAAATATTCAGGAGGACGAATTATGACAAAATCAGTATCTGCACAGGGCTTTACCCTGAATAAGGACCAGACGGAGCTTATCAACGAGAAGTTAAAGAAGTTTGATTACGCTGAAAATCTTATTGTGGATTTAATTCTTCGCGTAAAGGAAGATAAAAAGTTTTATTTTGATGCAACTGTAAATTTCAGATGGGGCGGAAACGGTCACGTTACAAGCGATGACTTTGACTTTGCTAATGGCTTGAATAAGCTTATTGATGTTTTGAACACAAAGATTAAAAAGGAAAAGGAAAAAATTCAGTCCCATAACTAAATCTTTATAAATTTTTTTGAAGAAATCAGATCTCCTTGATCTTTTTTTTATTCTTGCTTTTGGCGCTTTCAGATTCGTTTGAAGGCGCCTTTTTTTTATCTGCTGTAACTTGATTCAATATTTAAAAGTGCACGGTATTTTGCAACCGTTCGTCTTGCAACTTTTATTCCCCGTTCAGAAAGCAGATCGCTTAGTTTTTGATCGCTTAAATTTTTTTTATCATTTTTGTGTTCATTTAAAATCTGCTTGATTTGAAAAAGAACGTTATCCCGGCTTACAAAATCTTCTTTTTGCTCTTCAACACTTTCTCCGGCATTTTGCGCTTTTTTTTGTGCTTCCTGAACTGTAAGGCTTGTGCTGCGGGAAATTGCGGTGTCGAAGAATGTTTTTATTTCAAAAAGTCCCCATTCGCAGTAAAGATATTTGCTGTTTGCCATGCGGCTTATTGTGGTTTCGTGAACGTCAATCATTTTTGCAATGTCGATTTGGCGCAGTGGCTTTAGATGTCCTGATCCGTTTAGAAAAAAATCGTGCTGAATTTTTACGATGCAGCAAGTTGCCCTAAGAATTGTGTTTTTTCTGAAGATAAGTGAATCAATAAATTCCCTTGCCTTTTTAATGTCAGCTTCGATTGAAATTCTATCTTCTTTGGAAATTTCGCCGCTTTTTACAAGCTCTTCAAATTGCGGATTTATTTCTGTAAGAACTTCATTTTCTTTTGCCGTGTGAACATAAAAAACTGCATTCATCGTGCTTACAATTCCTTTTTCAAAATTGTCTTTTATTTCTTTTGGATCAGCATTTGGAACTTTTTCAACATACACGTCTGGTGCAACATAACATGTGTCTGTGGTAAAAAAATTTCTGGCAGGATGCGGTTCGAGCGTTTTTATGAAATCAACAGCTTTTTTTACTTCGCTTTCAGTGAGTTTTAAATCTGGATATTTTTCTGTGAATTCTGTGTCGCCAAAAAGATTTTCTTTTTCTTTTTTATAGGCAAGAATTTTTTTTAGAATTTTTTCAGTCTTTGCAGAATCTAAAAAATCTTTGTAATGTCCGTCTAAAATAAAAAGAGCAAGCTTCGGACAGTTTTTTTTCTGCTTTGCCTGAATGTAGAGACTTTCAAAAAGATTTGTACAGCAGCATCCGACAGGATCTAGCTTTTGAATTATTTCAATTACTTTTTGAAGGCATTCTTCTGTTTGAAGCGGATCGTCTTTGTCTAAAAGCGAATAAGGCGAAAGTGTATGAAATCCTTCTGAGTTGAGATTGTAAATAAGATTTTGTCCGAGTTTTTTTTCGCCTGGATTCAGCGGAAGAACGTTGAATTGTGCAAGAAGATGTTCGGTTAAAGATTCTCTTTGATCTGGAGCGGATTCAAGTGCTGCCATAAAATTTGAACTTGCAGCTTCTCCGTCTGCTGAAATTTTGCTCGTTGTTTTTGTGTTGCCTGTAAAATTATCTTTTTTTATTATTAACGCCGGATTTTTTTCAAGTTCCTTATAAATTTCTTCGCGCAGACTTTCTGCATCACAAGAAAGCAGCGTAAGCGACTGAATTTGTCGTGCTGTAAGATTTTGCTGCTGCGACAGACCTTGTTTTTGGCGTAAATTAAAATCAGCCATATTCAAACTATAGCACATTTTGATTTTTTTAAATATACTTTTTTCTATGAAAAATTTTGAACAGTTTGGAATAAAAATTCCTGAAATTCTTTTGCCCAAAAATAAAGATTTAAAAACATGGTGCGTGGTTGCCTGCGATCAGTACACTCAGGACGAAAATTACTGGAAAGATGCCGCTCAAATTGCCGGAAAAAATCCTTCGTCACTTAATTTGATTTTACCTGAAGTTTATCTTGGAAAAAGCGATACAAATTCTAAAATTCAAAAAATTCAAGAAACAATGAAAACTTATCTTGATGAAGGAATTTTTGATCCGCCGCAAAAAGAATTTATTTATCTTGAACGAAAAACTTCTTACGGTCGCACAAGAAAGGGCCTTGTTGTTGCAATAGACTTGGATTCTTACGACTGGAAGTCGCTTTCTAAAGCAAAAATCCGTGCAACTGAAGCAACGATTGTAAGCCGCATTCCTCCACGAAAGGCAATCAGAAAGGGTGCAAGTCTTGAACTTCCCCACATTATGCTTTTGGTAGACGATGTTGAAAATCTTCTTGTGGAAGAAACTGGAAATCTTGTAAAAAAAGAACCTGCAGTTTACGACGGTGAACTTATGAAAAATTCAGGTTACATAAGCGGATGGGCTGTAAAAGATGAAAATGCTTTAAATCACGTTTATGATTCACTTTTAAAGATAAAAGAAAAAAATACTGATTCTGACGGAAATGCATTTATGTTTGCAGTTGGCGACGGAAATCATTCTTTGGCGACTGCAAAAACTGTCTGGGAAGAATTTAAGGCGGAGCAAAGAAACTGTGGCGTTTCGGAAGAAAAAATTGCTGAATCAGAATTGCGCTATGCTCTTGTTGAAATTGTGAATATTTATGACAGCGGACTTACTTTTGAGCCAATTCACAGAGTTTTGTTCAATGCTAATGCTGACAAGTTGATTTTGTTTCTTGAAAAAAAACTTGGTGGAGCTGTGGAATCTCTTCCTGATGAAAAAACGCTTTCTGACGAAGTAAAAAAATCACAGTCTGATTTTGGTTTTGTTTATAAATCTGACGGAAAAATTCAGTATAAAATTCTTCGTACAAAAATACAGGAACTTGCGGTTTCTCGTTTTCAGCCCGAAATTGATTTTTTTATTAGTGAAGAAAATGAAAATGGCGCAAAAATTGAAATTGATTATATTCACGGTGATGACGAAGTTTTTAGACTTGGAGAAAAAGATGGTGTGCTTAGCATAATGCTTCCGCCGGTTGCAAAAAATTCATTTTTTAAAACAATTAGCGAAAGAGGCTCTTTGCCTAGAAAAAGCTTTAGTATGGGCGAGGCCAGCGAAAAAAGGTTTTACCTCGAAGCAAGAAAACTTTTTTAGACGTGGTGATTTCTTTGCTAAGAGGAAATTTCGTTACAAAAACGCACGCGAGCAGTTAAGAAGATATTTTCTTATCACAGAAAATTTATTTGCTAGAGAAAATTTTACTTTAAGTACGTGTGCGGCGTTTGCTAACAAAGTATTTTTCTTTTCGCAGAAATTTTGTTTGGTAAGAAGAAATTTTACTACAAGAACACACGCGGTACTAGTTAACAAAATGTTTTCTTTTTCACAGAAAATCAGATTGTGTGGGCTATTACGCCACCGCCTATAATTACACCGTCTTTGTATAAAACTGCTGACTGTCCTGGCGCGACTGCTCTTTGGTCTTCTTTAAAACTTATTTTCCAAGGACTGCCTTTGTACTGTTCAAGATTTTTTGTTTTAAATTTTTCTACAATACATTCAACTGGCTTTGAAGCAAGTCGGATTTTTACAAAGGCTTCAAAACTTTGTTCCGGTTCAACATCAGCAGGCCAAACAAAGTCATCTGCAATAAGGGCACTGGAATTTAATGCATCGTTAGGTGCAAGCACAACCACATTGTTTTTAGCATCAATCGCCTGAACGTAAGCTGGATAACTGAGTGCTACACCAAGTCCGCGTCGCTGTCCAATCGTATAGTGCTCAATTCCTTTGTGGCGGCCTAAAACTTTTCCGTCCAAATCAATTATGTCTCCTGGAACAGAAGGTTTGTCGGAAAAAAGAAGATCAAAATACTGCTCATCAATAAAATCCTGACTTTCTTCACGTTCTGCTGCCTCAAGTCCAAATTCCCTCGCGAGTTTAAAAACGTCTTTTTTGCTCATATTTGCAAGTGGAAATCTTACTTTTTCCAGAATTGATGAAGGAATTCTGTACAAAAAATATGTCTGGTCTTTTGCAATGTCCATTGCCGTAGAAATCATGCAGGGTTTTTTTGAGCTTGAAAAAATTCCTTCCTGCGGCCGAACAATTTTTGCATAATGTCCAGTGCAAAAATAATCATATTTGATATTGAGTTTTTCTATTCCAAGTTGAAGAGCACCAAATTTTATGTAGCGATTGCATCTGACGCAGGGATTTGGTGTGCGGCCATTTCTGTATTCAGATTTAAAATATTCAAGGACCTGTTTGTGATATTCTTCTTTTACATCAATCACGTGATATTCAATATTGTTTTCAGCACAAAATTTTTTACACTCTTCAATATCTTCTGCTTCGTGCGGACTAAAACATGAATCGTGAAGCGGTTTTTGTGTTTTTAGAGAAGGAAGCGAGCCGTCCCAAAGCGACATCGTAGCACCAATAACCTTGCATCCTTTTTTCTGTAAAAGCAGTGCCGTAAGAGTCGAATCCACTCCTCCCGAAAGTCCTACAACTACCGTGTCTCCAGCCTTAGGCAAATCTTGTTCAATATATTTCATATTTTTTATCCTGATTCAAAATAGAATTTTTATTGATTTTTAACTGATTCTTCGTAGAAAAAAATCCCTGCAGAATTATAAATAAATATTTTATTGAATTCTAGTACACGATTTGACAAATAAAACTAAGTGTTTTTGTACTAAAATAAAGATTTTTTTGCAAATTTATTTGTTAACAAGAGTTTTTTTTTGTTCCGTGCGTAATGTCGCAGATTTTTTTTTCATCAGCATAAATATTTTCAATTTTCCTTGAAAATTGCTTGGGGGGGGGTATAGAATATAATTAGAATTTTTCATTTGGAGGAAATTATGAAAAAATTTAATTTATTTTTGGGTGCGGCAATTTGTGCTGTAAGTTTCGCATTTTTTTCTTGTGGAGAGAAGGAAGTCTGGTCAGAAGTAGAAGAATTGGCGCCTGATGCTGGAACTTATGCACTGAAGGGTGTAATAGAATCTACAGAAACAGCAGAGACGTATACAGCTTCTGGTACACAAGAAATGTCTTGTACTCTTGTTATT
>CAVCIJ010000110.1:0-4347 GCA_963601995.1 bacterium
TTTCCAAATACCATTTTGCTTTTTCAAGTTCTTTGATTTCTTCGTCTTTTTTGCCCAGCCTGCAAAGATACTTTAAGCAGTTGCCTCTCAAAAAGCCTTTGTATTCATCATCGCAAAGCCAGGCGTCTAAAACCTTGATGCATTCATAAGGCGAGTTGCCGCCATAGCGTTCGGGGTGATTGATGTCTTCTTGCAAAAGATTTGCTTTTTTGTATAAGCCCTGTTTATTTGTTTTCATTACCATTCTCCGTTTACAATGCAGTTTTTGATGTTGTTGCAGTAGTCTTTATAGAGTTCTACTGTTTTTTCTAACTGTTTATTTTCTTCCTGGAGTGATTCAATTTTTGTGTCTGTGTCTAATTTGTATTCATTTATCTTTGAATTTAGACAGACAACGGCAACTAAAACCCCCAGTAAAATCGCTCCGCAGATAAACAAAACGTCTATTAAGTATTCGATTTTGCTCCTTAAGTTTTTGTCTTGTTTTAGTTCTTTTAAGATATTCATTTTGTTTTAACTCCTTTGTATTAAGCTGCGAATTGTGAAAAAGCGTTTAGCCGTTTCCTCGCAGTGATTTGATGAACTCATCACCCTCATCTTCTTTTTTAGGCTGAAGTTTGATTTTTGCGCGTTCTGTTGGCGTTACTCCGAACTTGTGCATTGTGCGGTTGAAACTGTCCATATTTTCAGTGTACTTTGCAACAAGATCGACATCTTTGAATTTGTTGAGTGCTGCAAGGTAATCAGCAACGCTTTTATTGTTTTCAAAAACTTTTTCAAGGCAGTCCTGCGCAAATCCGTAATGTAAAAAAGCGTCCGTAAGTTCAGGAACATCAACTTTTGAAACAAGTCCTGCTTCTTTCAGTTCTGGAACAATTTCCTTCCACTTTTTACTAGCAGATTCATTTAAATTTTTTGGAACTGGAATTGCGTCGAGGGCTTCAAGTTTTACGCCTCTGTTTTCGTGGCGGTCTTTTCTGTAAGTTCCGTCTTTTATGTGGTCTTCATTTGATTTTATTGGTCTTCCCATAATCTTTAATCCTTTTTATCCACCGTTACCTTTTTTTTTGACAATGCACACGAAAAAGGGCGCGTGTTGGTGTGAGCCTTATCCTTTTGATTTTTTCAAACGGGGGGGGCTAACTTTCAAAAACAAACGGCTCGTTCTTTGCAACAAAAGGTAAATGTTCTTTTTTATGTGCTGAAATTCTTGCTTTCCTTATTAACAAAGAATTTTCTTCAAGTTTCTTAAACTTTCCTTTTTCTCTTGGCTGTTCTTTAACTCTATTAAGTCTGCTTTCTAAAGATTCACATAAATCTTTTTCTTCATTTTTTCTGCAATGTTTTAACCAGCCGAAAATAAGTTTTTTTTCTAATTTTCCATACTCCAGAATGTCAAAGACATAAGAATCAGAATTAAAAAACTCAATGCAGTCTTCCCTATTATTGTTATCTCTATAGTCAATAAGTGCCTGCTTAACAATTAAAGCCGCCAGCCTTATATATGGATGCTGCCATTTGCATTTGAATTTATTTCCTTTCGTTCCTGCTGCCATTTTTACTCCCATTAAAGTTTTTGTTTTCTGTAAAAGTTTTTCTTGAATGACAGGCCCAGCACATCGGCTGAAGATTGTTATCATCAAAGAATAAATCAAGGTTACCTCTGTGCGGTGTGATGTGGTCGGTTATAGTAGCCCTTGCCCCGCAGATAAAACAAAAAGGATATTTCTTTAAGAACTCGTGCGATGTTCTTTTCCAGCGTGCAGTTCCATAAAGATTGTGATATTCCCCGGACTTTCCGCGTTTAGTAAATAGCTTCTTTTTCCCCTCAAGCTCCTGGTGTCTTGTGCAGTATTCCTTGCCCTCATCGCAAGTCCTGCCGCAGCCGCTTTTCCTGCATATTCTTGTTTTCATTCATTCTCTCCTTGGCAAGATAAAAGGCGGTTTCAATGTCAGAAGTTTCCCTTGCATTAAGTATTTTAAGGGCTGACTTCTCAAGCCTTTCACCGTTGCCAATGTAAAGCTGATGTTTAATAGCAAGTTCAACTGTTGTTGCAATGTAGTTAATTATGTAGTGATGATATTTTTGATATCGATTCATAATTTCTATTGCAGTATCAGTTGCCTTATCCTCAATTTCATCAGAAGAATAGCGTAGTCCTTTTTTACGGCATTCTTTTTTTATGCACTTAACCGCAAGCAGTCTTGTAATCATAAACATCTTGTCCTGTGCTGCTTTTGATTCTGTCTGAAGATATTCCTTTTGCAAGTTCTGGAACTCTTCACTCTCATTCTGCGGGGCTTCAAAAGTTTTAAGTTTTTTGATTTTTTCATCTTCAAAACATTTGAAATATAACTGTCCGTTTGTTTTTTCGAGTTTCAAAATCCTTGCCCCGTAAAATTATTTTTTTCCTCCGTTTGTTTTATTCTTCAAACGCCTCATCAAAATAAAAGCCGTTGACGCTAAAACCCTCTTGAACTGCAAGCAGAAGAAAAGCCGGCGCAACATTTAATTTTTGTGCTATGTAATGCAGTCCGTAAATTTTAGAAAATCCGTTTCCAATCATCAGTACTTTCATCGTGTAATAAGCAGGTTTCTTTGTGCTCATTTTATTTCACTCTCCTTTATCGTTCCTGGTATGTTCTTGTGTTGAACTTTCTGACTTTTGAACAGCACACTTTGCAGGGGCAGTATTCAAAATCTTCCCGGCTGCAGTTAAATGGCTTGCCGTTTCTGTCTTTTATGCGCCCGAAGTTTGAACAGTAAAAATTTGTGCTGCAGTCATAGCAGCCTTTTACGCCTAAAATATCCTGAACGTTTTTATCAAGCGGATAATCAATGTTCAGTAATTCAAGAAAAGGCCGTGTTTCCCCCTCGCATAACGTTAAGTCCGCCATAGGACTTTTTAATAAATCTGCCCCCTCTAATTTTATTTCAGACTGCTGATAGCATTTTCTGCAAATCAGAGTATTCAAGCCGTAATTTGTCTTGCACTTAGAACATTGTCTCCAGTAAAACATCCTGCATTTCCTCCTTTCGCCATTGCTAGAAGCCTTGCCCCGTAACCGCCTGCAGTTTTTTCATCCTGGAATGCAAGATAGTTGTTTCCCAATGGGCAACCTCTTGAAATCCATTCGTCTTTGTAATGCTCAAAGACATTCGGGGCAAAGCCTGCATTATTCTGCATTTGCTCAAAAAGCAAAGTCTGTTTTTCTTCAGGCGTTTTTTCTTCGTCCTTGATAACCGGAGGTTTTGCTCCCTGTTTCAAGAACGGAATTACGCTGAAATCGTCCGCAGAGTATTTGGGATACTCATTTATAAAGTTTTTAAGGCTGAATCCTGTTTTCCACGTGTCGCAATCAGCAATCTGCAGATAGTTTTCAAGTGCTTTCAGAACTTTAAGCGGATTTTCGTTTCTTAAGGATTCCACAAGAAAACGGCAGTCTTTCTGCAGGTAAGTCGTAAAACTCGAGGGTATGAATATTTTTTTTGCATATTCTGACGTTTTGTTGTGATTCTCCAGGAGCTCAAATGATTTTTTTTGAAAAATTCCCCAGCCGTTCAGCGTTTTTGTATCTTTTGAAAGATTTTCCGCACGCTCCACACACTCACTTTCGCCAACGTTTACGTTTTCGTTAGCGTGTGCGTTTTCATTTACGTTTACGTTATCGTTTACGTTGCTTGGGTAGGGTTTTTGAATACCCTTATAAGGGGTGTCGAATGAGTTAAAAAAAGTTTCTTCTTCCCTTACAGTGTTTTCATTTTGCTCCTGTAAATCTTCATTTTCAGATGAATTTTGTACATTTTCTGATTCAGAATTTTTTTCTGCCCTTACTTCGCGTCCTTTTTTACCGCTTAATTTTGCGTTGAGTTCATAATCCATTTGTGGCTGCCAGGATAAGAAAAGGTCAAAAAATTCATCATCCTCATTTGGGATGATGTTTTCATACAGATACTGAAAAACCATGTTGTATAAATGTGCCTGCTGAACCGGGTCTTTCTTTCTCTGAATGACTTTGTACATACTTAATAAAAGACTTGCTTTTGCAATATCATTCATTTTTTCATCTCCTAAAAAGATAAGCGTCTTTCCGCTCTGTCAAACGTCTTTCCGTTTTGCCACACAAATATTTCTCTCCTTTTATTTTTGGCGAAATGCCGTAATAAGAACCTGTCTTTTTTTTATAAAACCGTCTCTTGCATTCAGATAAAACTGAACCATATCAATGTCTTTTCTTTTTAATGCGTCTGCTGCGTTTTTTGCCGATTAGAGATATAACAAAAATTTTATTTGTAGAAAATTAAAAAAATATAATATTTTTATATTGACAAAGTAAATATAAAGC
>CAVCIJ010000111.1:0-4543 GCA_963601995.1 bacterium
CCGCACTGTTTGTTAACAAAGAAATTTTTCTATAAATCAAAAATTTTGTCAGTAACTCGCACACAAAATCAATTTGCCGTTTCGTGCGTGTTATGTCAAAGACTTTTCTTAAAAAATAAAATTTTTTTTATGCACAAGAAATTTTATCAGTAATAGGCACCTGCATGTTTGCGTTGTTACAAACGGCTCTTTTGTAAAAAAGGAAATTTTTGACAGCAGGTAAATTTCGTTTTTACAAAAAAAAATTCAATTTTCTAAAATATTTTTTAAATCGCAAAATGAATCGAGCCTGTAATAAAATTTTTCAACTTTACCAAAACCATAACTTGCCCAAATAAAAGGAATCCCTGCCTGAGCTGAACTTTGTGCATCGCCTTCCGTGTCGCCTATATAAACCGCAGATTTTAATGAATTGCGTGACATTACAAGCTGAATGTTTTCTGCCTTTGTCTTAAGAGTTCTTCCATAACACTCAAAATCCTTTACAAAAGGAGCAAGTCCAGTTTTTTCAAGCATAAGTTCAATGTAGCCGCCGTGACAATTTGAAACCACAAAAAAATTTTCACTTGCAGAAAGTTCTTTTATTGTTTCAACTACGCCAGGATAACAAATGTCAATCTGATTATTTTTAAGTTCTTCCTGCTCAAAGGCACAACAGTTTTCAAGAAGAATATCGCGGTCAACACTGCTTAAATCTGGCCACAAATCCCTTGCAATCACATTCATTGGCTTGCCAAATTCTTTTTGCAAAGTCTGAGCTGTTATTTTTTTTACAGGAAGTCCGCTTTTTTCAATGGCACGATTCCATGCAACAGCCACAATTCCAGTTGTATTCCAGATTGTTCCGTCAATATCTAAAATGATTCCATCAAATTTTCTAAGCATAAAAATCATTATGCTCCGAAGCAAAGTCATAATCAATATTAGGGAGATTTTTTTTGTTAAAAACCGTGCTGCCTGTTAAGAAAATTTTCAGACAGGATTTTTTTCAAATCCAAGAACTTTTCCAAGAAGATTTATAAATTCACTTTCATACAAATTATTCTGCGACTTAAGTTCGGCATAGGCATCTGCACTTGATTTTATTTTGTGATAGCTTCGCCTGCCCGTAAGCGAAACGTATGATTCAGCAATGCGGATCATTTTTGCAAGTTCAGGAATTTCTTCACTTTCTAAACTTTCCGGATAACCAGAACCGTCACAATTTTCGTGATGAAGAAAAGTTCCGCTTACAAAAATCAACATATATTTTGAAGGAACAAAATCCAAATAATCAAGCCCGCGAAGAACGTGAGTTTTTAAGCCTTTTTTTTCTTCATAACTTAAAATTTCACTGCGGAAAATGCTTTTATCAATTTGAAGAAATCCTGCGTCGTAAACCATTGCCGCTAAAAAGTAAACAAAAGAATTTAACTCACTGTTTCCGTGGCATTTTGAAATTTTATAAACAAGAGAACTGACTTCCTTAAAGTTGTCAGGACGATTTGTGTGGCTGTCGATTTTAAAACCAAGTTCCACGCAGGGCTTTACAAGATTACAAAGAAGTTTTTTTTCAGAATCAGGAATTTTTTGAAGATTCATAAGTTCAGTAAGAACATTTACCTGGAAACTTTCAAGTTTTTTTCTTTGCTTAACAATTGCCACAATTTTTGCCACAAGAAAAATTATTAAAATTACAAAAAAAACTGATGCAAAAAAAGCGAGAATAATTGTAAACAGGGGAATTTTTAGTTCGCTTTCGCTTTTAGAAAAAACAAAATCCTTTAAAAAAGTTTTTACAACCGAAAACAAACTCTCTTCCATGAAAAAAATTCTATCATTGAAACTTTGAATTTTCAATTAAAT
This sequence comes from bacterium, assembly GCA_963601995.1. Classification (GTDB taxonomy): domain Bacteria; phylum Spirochaetota; class Spirochaetia; order Treponematales; family Treponemataceae; genus Treponema_D. Next base: position 1,846 of record CAVCIJ010000111.1, read on the forward strand.
TATAGAGCCAGACAAAAATCACTGTTTAATTCCAGAAAACTATGCTAAAATTTCGTTATGAAAATATCTAAAAAAAATGTTCTTATTTATGCACTTGCTGCGTTTCTTGCGGTTTTTATAATTCTTTTAATCGTAAAAGTTTCTTTAAAAAACAATAAATCTTCTTCTGTGAACATTGCGTTTTATGAAATTCCAGAAAATCTTCAAAACCATTTTAGAGAAGAACTTGAAAAAAATTTGACTTCACTGAAGCTTAACTTTACAAATCTTGATGGCAAAAAAAATATTCTTGAGCAAATTGACAAAAAGACTGACCTCGTAATTCTGCCGGAAGGAAAGGCTGCCACAAGTTTGATTTCAAATATAAATAAAAAAGCAAAGTCGAAGTCCGCACTAGATTCTGGCATTTTAAGCGGAACCACAATTTCTGTTCAAAAAAAGGCAGCTGTAAATGAAGATTTAACGATTTCTCTTCTGCCGCTTTTGATTGACGGAGAAATGATTTTTTTGGACGCAAAAACCGCCAATAAAGAAAAAATCACTAATTTTGAATCAATTGTGCAGATTACAAATTTTGCCGAACGCAAAAAAAATTCTGCAGGTTTTCCAATTTCCTTTTCTGGAGCAGACAGTATTCAGTTTTTAAATCTTATTTCTTCGCTTACAGAATGTCTTGAAAACAAAGACGCACTTTTGCAGGCTTCCGAAATGATTTTAGAAAGCAATGGAAAATATGATTTTTATTCGCTTTGTTCCGCAGAAGATGCTCCGCTTTACGAAGCTTCGCATACAATTTCAAACTGGTACAAAAAAGACCTTATTAAAAACGAAAGTTTTAAAATGCAAAAAAAAGATGTTCTCAATCTGATGGAAATGAAAGAAACTTTTGTAATTTTTGAAAGTCTTTTGGATTACAGAACAGTTCCTTATCAAACTGCAAAAAATTTTGAAACCGTTCCTGAATTTACTAAACAAAGGGAAATTTATTTCCCCGCCAGAAAAGGCGTTTCTCAAAGAAGTGTTGTCTGCAATCTTATAAGTCTTGTTCCACTTTCTGAAAAAAAAGAAACCGCACTTGTAGCAAAAGAACTTATTTCATCGAGGGCGCAGGAATTTTTAGCACGAGAATCAGGACTCGCTCCAGTTTTGGCTCAGTGCAGGACTCCAGATGTTCAGTCAGGAGATTTACGATTTTGGGTAGCATCTTCCTCTGAGCCATTGACTTCTCTTGCTTACAGTGCATTTGAAAATTCTACAGAAAGGGAAAATTTTTCTGTGCAGCTTATTGAATATATAAAATCTCTGTAAGGGACATCTAGTAAAAAATAAAAAAACTTAAGCCCGCTATGGAGGCCCGAAGTTCCTGCAAGTTAGCAATGAAAATTTTCTGTCTAAAAAAAAATTTTCTTTTTAACAAAATAATTTTGCGAGTTTGCCGGTTGCTCCTGACAAAATTCCCTGTTTACAAAAAATCCCACGAGTTTTCATAAGAAAACTCGTGAAGCAAGCGTAAGCTTGCGACAAACTCGTTAGCAAGTGCAAGACTGCAGGAATGAGCGAATAGCGAAGGCCGGAACAGCGGATTCCTAAAAAAATTCAGTGCGGGAAGCGCTGCTCTTGAAGAAAAAAGATTTGCTTCAAAATCGAAAAAAAAGGAGAAAAAAAATGGAAGCACAAATTCTTTTGTGGATTCAAAATAATCTTAGAAATCCAGTGCTTGACGCAATTATGAAATTTATTACATCACTGGGCGACGGCGGATTTCTTTGGATGGCGGTTATTGCAGTTCTTTTGATTGTGCCGAAAACTAGAAAAACAGGACTTTTGTGTCTGATTTCTTTTTTGCTTACTTTTTTAATAAATAATCTTGCAATAAAAAATCTTGTAAACCGAACGCGACCTTATGTTGCAATTGAAGGACTTGTGCCGATTACAAGGCTTCCAGGCGATCCGTCTTTTCCAAGCGGACACACGGCAATTTCTTTTAGCGTTGCAATGGTTATGATTCTTACGATGAAAAAACGATGGGGAATTCCGGCAGTTATTCTGGCAAGCCTGATTGCAATTTCAAGACCTTATGTTGGCGTTCATTATCCAAGCGATATTCTTGCAGGATTTGCAGTTTCTTCGTTAATTGCAGCAGCAACAGTTTACACGGCAAAATTCATTGATAAAAAAATCGCTATAAAAAAGAATAATACTTTCGATGAAAGCGAGACGGATTGTTAGCAAAGAGAATTTCGCTGATGAACACGAACGCTCTGTTAGCAAAGAAAATTCTTTGCTAACAAAAAAGCGTGTCTTAACAAAAAGTTTCATTGCTTAAAAAAAATCTTCTTCATTACACGCCGCGTACTGTCAGCAAAGAGAATTTCGCCATTAACAAAAAACAATAAAAAAAGACTTAGCCGGGATTGTAAGGGGCAAAGCGTGCGGCAGTTTTTGTGCGAGCAAAAACTGAAAAGTGAGCGAAAACTGCAAAATTTTTTTTGTATCTAACAGATTTTTTTTGTAAAGATACAGAATATGTTGTGCAGTTTTTTTCAAAAAGCGAACGAAGAGCACCGGAGCGATTAGCGGAGTCCTGAAAAGCCCGTTTTGTAAAAAAAATATTTTCTTTGCAAAATTTACATTTGTGATGAAAAAAAATTTGCTCCAAAAAAATTTAAAAGATGAATTTACACTCTAAGTGCAACTA
>CAVCIJ010000112.1:0-2259 GCA_963601995.1 bacterium
TGTAATTGTAAAAAAATAAAATTTGAAAATGTATTTTTTTTAATAAAATTTTTACTTTTAGAATATATTTTTTGTTATTTTACTTAGCCCCATAATCGGGGCTAAATTTTACTTTGTTTTTTAGTTGCCCATAAGATTTTCTCTGTAATCCTCAGAAACTGCAGTTTTTATTTCTTCAGCAATCTTTGGATATGCTCTTTGCTGGCATTGTTTTAAAGAAAAGTTTGCTGTTTTTGCCCATCTTTTGTTCCAGGTGTAAAAAGTTTCAGTTTTGTCGCGGTTTGAAAGTCTTATTTCAACAAAAGGATAAATTGCGTAAATATCATCGCTTACAGTTAAATTATCATCAATGGAAACCGTAAGAGTGTAATTGCAGGAAGCACTTTGTGTTGTAGAAATAATAAAGCCGAAGTTACTGAAAATATCTGTTATTGCCGAAGTTATGATTCCGCCCTGATCGCCTTCTACATTTAAATATAGAGGAATATCCTGTTCATCCAAAGTTCCAAAAACAGCGTCGCTTGAAATTTCGTAAATAGTATCCTTATATTCTGCTTTTTTAGACGGATTTATTAAAAATCCAAAATAAAGTTTTGAAATAAGAGAATATCCTTCGTCCCTCGATTTATAAAGGTACTTGTAGCGTAAAATCTGTTCTTTTGTTCCCAATGCAAGATCATAAAGTGATTCGTAATTATTTTTTGCCTTTAAGATTTCAGGCTCGTATGCTGACCAGGCTGCGTCTCTGTCAATAAAAGCCACAACATAATAAACTTTTTCTTTTTTAGCATAATAAATTTCTGAATAATCTACTGCCACAAGATCCATCTGCGAAACAATCATTGTGCTTTGATCAATGGTGTATTCCTTTTGAACTTCTGAACCAGTGCTTTTTATTTTTTGATTTGCCGAAGTTTCTGAACGTACCTGTGCCTTAAAAAAAGAAGCAATATCGCCTAAAGCCTTTGCTTTTGCAATGTCTGGATCTTCTCCGCGTCCAACTCGTGCAATATATTTTTCTTCCGGATAAACAGATTCTCTGTCAGAAAGCCATTTTGGATCGCGTGCAAAAGCAAAAATTGATGCTGTTAAGGCTAAAATCATAAAAGATGCAAATTTTTTCATTAAAAACTCCCATAAAAAAGATGAGAAATTCGGCTTGAACCTGCGTTTGTCTGGCACAAATTTCGAATTGATTTTTTATTGCTGTTCTGTAATTAAGCAAAGAGCATCTCTAAAAATTGCAGCTTTTTAGAGATTCACAAAAGATAAAAATCAAGATCATTCCAATCAGTTTTTACCTGTGAAATTATAATTCTGTGGATTTTTCTAGTCAACTTTTTTAAATTTAAATTTCTTAAAATAAAATCTAAAAAAATTGACAAAAAGAAGTCTGTCGCTATATTATTTAATGCATGTCAAAATTTACTTTCTGTTTTTTAAGGCTGGAAAAAGATTTTGGCGGTTATAAAGATGCAGTTTTCTGCTGATTTAGAGGAGTTTTTAATGAAATTTAACAAATTAGTTCTTTCAACAATGGCTCTTGCTGGAGTTCTCTGTTCAGTTGCTTTTGCAAAACCAAAGGCACCAAAGGTTGTAGCAAACAGACCAGAACTTATTGACTGGCAGGGTGCAACTCTCGGAAAAGAAATTCCTGAATGGGTTGAAAAGGTAAATGACGGAGATAATGGCGAAGTTGCAAAGTCTCTTAAAATTGATGAAAGCGAGTTTCAGGTTTTCGTTGTTAACGGACGTGGCTCTGATCTTGATTTCGTAAAAACTTGGGTTGACAATATTGATGCCCGCCGTGAAATTTCTACATCAATCAGTCAGGTTGTTGCAACAACAGCTGAAGCTGCAATGAGCGGTATGGAAGGTGTTGATGGTGCTACAAAAGAAAAGATGTATAACGATTCTGTTCAGATGGCAAGTGCAATTGAACTTTCTGGTCTTCTTAAGAAAGCTTCATATTGGGTAAAAACAAGAACTCTTCCTGTTGGAATTAAACCTAAGAAAGCAAAGGACTCTGATTACGTTGTAGAGTATACATATTATGTTGTATTTACAATGGACAAAGCACTTTACACAGAGCAGGTTAATAAGGCAATGGCTGGAGTTGATGAATTTACTTCAGAAGAATCTTACCTTAAGAAAGTTTTGGCTGAAAAAATCAGTCAGACAATTCTTCCTGGAAACAATGTAAGATTCGAAAAAACAGCAGAGTAGTCTGCATTTTTTTGTGAAAGCGCGGGTCAGAAA
>CAVCIJ010000113.1:0-3402 GCA_963601995.1 bacterium
AAAAAACTCAGGCAGCTAAAAATGCTTTTTCCTACGCTAATGAAACTCTTGAAAAGGATTCGCTGGACGGACACAGTCATTATATTCTTGCGATGAATAATTTTAATTCTAAAGATTATGGTCTGACCGAAAAAGAACTTAAGATGGCGGTAGAAGATCAAAGTCTTGATGATTTTGATTTAAGTGAATATTACTATCAGCTTGGGCGTGCGCAGTTTATGCAGAAAAAGTTCAATGAATCTCAGACTTCGTTCAGCACAAGTACAAAGTATAATTCCTTAAATTACCGTGCTTATTATAATCTTGGTGTTGTAAGCGAAAGACTTGGAAGACAGGAACTTGCTCTTGAATCATACAGAAATGCCTGCAAAATCGATGAAAACTACGAAAAGGCTTATATTGGAAGTGCAAGAATTCTTGCGAGAAAAAAGGACTATAACGGAGCACTTGATTCTTATGCACAGGCAATTAGAATCAATCCTTCTGAACCTAATTATTACAAGGAACTTGCGAGCGTTTATTCAGCGGCAGGAAGTTATAAAAATGCTGAAGATAATTATAAAAAAGCTTTGAGCTACAGTGATCCAAATCATGTTGATCCTGCAACTTTATATAATCTTTCTACAGTTTTATATGCACAGGAAAAATACGATTCTGCACTTGATTATGCAAAACTTGCCTATGAAACCAAAATTCTTGTAAGAGATCAGGAACAAAAAGCATCGATTGTTTACAATTATGCTCTTCTCGAAGAAAAAACTGACGATATTGACAGCGCAATTTCTTTGTATAAGGAAGTAATTTCGATTCAAAGTGATCACTTAAAGGCAAATCAGAATTTGGGCGTTATTTGCATGAATATAAATGATTATGATAATGCAATCAAATTTCTGAATGTTGCTTACAATTCTGATAAGTCAAATTTTGAAATCAACAATAATCTTGGAAATGCTTACGCTTACAAAAATGACTATCCAGATGCCGTAAAATTTTATCAGAATGCACTGAAAATTCAGCCTAAAGACAATGTTGTTCGTGCTAATCTTGCAAAGGCTTATGCTCAGTCCGGGCAGTATGATATGGCAAAGTCAATGTACGAGGACGTTGTAAAGGCTGAAAATACAAACTGGAATGCGTTTTATGAACTTGCAAATGTTTGTATTTCTTTGGGAGACAATTTGAGCGCAGAAAAATACCTTGTTTATCTGCAGGAAAAATCTCCGTCTTTTAAAACGCAGGAAGTTGCTGACCTTCTTTCAAAAATCAAATAGGACACAGAATTTTCTTGGGTAAATGCCAGAAATGAACGCTAAAACCGTAATTAAATTGTGATTTTTAGCGTTCCAAAATCGAATTTTTTGAATCTTTAAGTTCGTTTTACAAGTTCAAAAAGCTGTTTTCTTGTGATTTTTGTAAATACAGGTCTTCCGTGCGGACAGTGCGGATCCGGCAGTAAGAGAGCGCCTTTTGCAATTTTTGCTGCACTTTCTCTGTCTAAAACAGTTCCGTCCATAACGGCACTGCGGCATGCAGCTGAAGCAAGAATTCCTCGCAAAATGTCCTTAGGATTTATTCTTTTATCCAGAAGATCTCGCTTTAACTCAGATTCGTTTCCTTTCCATTTCATAGGAACTGTTGTAAATTCCCACTTTCCTTTTCCTGCCTTCCTGCATGTAAAACCGGCTTCGTTTAGGCTTTCAAAAATAGTTTCAATCCACTTGTCCTCTGAATCTGAAGAGGTTTCAATTGTGTAGGGAAGAAGAAGATTTTGCTTTTCGCCAGATTTTTCCATCAAATCGTTAAAAATCATTCTTTCGTGGGCGGCATGCTGATCAATTATGTAAAGAACGTCATTTTGTTCAGCAATTAAAAAAGTTCCTAAGGTACTGCCAATAAATCTAAATCCGTCGCAGTCTGCTTTATTTTCGTTTTGTTCTATAAAATTGCTTTTAAAGTTTTTTTTCAGAAAATCCTGATTTTCTTGACTTTGATTTTTTTTAGAAAAGTCATCGCTTGAAAAAGAAAAATTTGAAATAAAAGAGGATCTTCTGTCTGCAAAAGATGAAACTCGTGGAGATGAATGGCTTACAACATATTTTGAATCGTGTTCTGACGTGAAATTCGGTTTTTGAAAAAAATTCTCTTTGTAAGAATCGTCTGTGTTTTCATCAGCAGAGGCAATTTTTGCAAGATTTTCATTTATTGGATTTTTAAAATCTGAAAAATTTTCCTGTGAGTCTAGCAATGTTTCCTGCAGGGAATCAAAATTTTCATCACTTTGAATCATTTTGCTTTTTGTGTACTGTCTGAAAAAATTTCTTATCGTAGAACTTACGCTGTGATGAAGAGGATTTATGTCCTTAAATCTTGCTTCTTTTTTTGCCGGATGAATGTTAAAGTCTACAAGTTCAGGATTTATCTTTGCAAAAAGGCATGCAACAGGATGCTGACCGTTAGGAAAAAAACCGATTGCGCCATATTCAATTGCCTGCATAAGAGAATATTCTTGAATTTTTCTTTCGTTGACATAAATGAAAATATTTTTTCTGCTGCTGCGGCTTACAGAAGGCTCTCCGATTACGAGACGGAACGACCAGTCTTTGTTAGGATCACTAGCTCCTATTTCGTAAAATAAATCTTCACTTTCAAAAAATTCCATCGTCTGACAGAATCTTTCTTTTAAGTTTTTAACCGCCGGAAGCAAGAGTTTTTTTTCTCCGTCCTGACTGAACGTAAATTCTATGTCGGGACGGGGAATAACTTTTTCTTCAAAAATTGTTCGGCACATTTGAGCTTCGCTTGCACTTCTTTTTAGGAAAACTCTGCGTGCCGGAAAATTTTCAAAAAGCCGCGATGTTTGTACAATTGTGCCCTTTGTAAGAGAATGTTCGCTCAGAAAGTGATTCTCTGTTATACTTGCATTCATTTTGTAACCGCCGCTGATTATTTCAAGCCGGCTTACAGCTGCCATTGAAGAAAGCGCTTCTCCGCGGAATCCGAGAGTTGAAAGTTTTAAAAGATCTTCTTCAGTTGAAATTTTGCTTGTTGCATGAGGGCGGGCACAGGTAAGTAAGTCCTGCTTTGTCATTCCAGAGCCATTGTCGATTACACGGATTTTTTCAATTCCGCCATCGTAAATTTCTACATCAATTTTGTCTGCTCCTGAATCGACTGCGTTGTCCATGAGTTCCCGCACAATTGCACAGGGTCTGTCGATTACTTCTCCTGCTGCAATTTTTCTTGCAACTTCGGGGCTTAATATTTGTACAGATTTTTTGTTTTCAGAGTTCAAATTTTTTTTCCTTATGCGAAGGTAATTTTTTATTTTATACGCTGCGAGTTCCGTTTACAGTTTCTTCAGGTGCAAAAAGATCCAGTGCTGCGTCAGTTTCCTTTGCTTTT
>CAVCIJ010000114.1:0-6288 GCA_963601995.1 bacterium
ATTTTACACAGTGGGTGCAACTTTTATAGGTCAGAATTATGGAGCGCAAAAAAAAGACAGAGTCTTAAAAACTTATTTTATTATGGAACTTTATTCTGCAGTTTCAGGATTTGCTTTAGGAATAATTCTTTATATTTTTGGAAGGCAGTTCATTTCTCTTTTTACAACTGATTCTGAAGTTGTGGATTATGCAATGCAAAAGTTCAAAATTATGACATTCAGTTTTGGAATTTCAGCATTTATGGACGGTTCAATTGCAGCCAGCCGCGGACTTGGAAAAACAATCGTTCCTTCAATAATTGTGATTTTAGGTTCGTGCGTGTTCAGAATTATCTGGGTTTATACAATTTTTGCAAAATTCCGCACTGTAGAATCGCTTTTCCTTCTTTATCCGTTCAGCTGGGCTTTGACTGCTGTTGCAGAAACCGCATACTTTGTTTTTATATACAAGAAAATTTCGCATGAAATGAAAAATTCTCTTTGAATTTTGAGGTGATTTTATTTTTAGCAAAGAATTTATGATTCTTCAAAAGGGCGCACTCTGAGATTTACGCCAAGTTCTTCGCAAATTTTTTTGCATTTTTCGATTTTTTCTGGGCTCATAACTTTGTCAACGACTGTCATTACAACGTTTGGAACATATTTCTTTGCTAAAGCTGCAAATTTTTTTACTTCTTCATAAGATTTTATTCCGAATCGCGATCTTGTAAGTTCAAGAAATTCTTTTTCGTCCGGCGCATTCAGCGAAATTGAAACGGTGTCGAATCTTCCCTTAAGTTCAGGTGTTATGTCTTTTTGCCAGATTAAATTTGCAAGTCCTACAGTATTTACTCTGAATTTTAGATGAGGATTTGTTTTTTTCAGACTGTCAATTACAGTGCAGTCATCGTAAAGTCTTTCAAGTGGTTCTCCAAATCCGCAAAAAACAATTTCGCCTGCATTGGAAAGATTATAGTGTGAAAACTCTTCAAGAACTTTTTCTACGGAAGGTTCGCCTTCTTTTAGCCAAAGAGAATTGCTTTCAAGCATTTTTTTTGTTTGCCTGAGACAAAAAACACAGCTGCAGGGACAGCGGTTTGTCATATTTACATAAATATTTTTGTTTGCAAGATCTCCGCTTTTTTCAATTGGAATAAAGGTTTCGCTTCCAGATTTTCCGCCTACTGTATATAAAATCATTTTTTTCTCTCCGTTTCTAAAATAATATAGTCATTTTTAGGAGTTTTCTATCAAATCGCCTAAAAACATTTCAAAACAAAGTCCCCAGTAACTTGGAACGCCATTATCTTCGCAGTATCTTATACATTTTGATGCAAATTCAGCGGCTTTTTTTACTGAGTCATAAAAACTTTTTCCGTTTAAAACGCTTCCTGCAATAACGGCACTTATAAGATCTCCGGTTCCGCTTCTGTCGCCTCCAATTCTGTCGACCATAACAATCTGGCAGCCGCTTTTTATGCTGTAGATAAAATTCATAATCTGCATTTTTCCGACTGGAATTCCTGTAACTACAATATTTGAAGGACCCATTTTGCAAAGTTTTTTGCACATTGCTTCAAGAAAATCAAGACTTACATTTTCTTTTGGATAAGGCTCATCAAGAAGAGTGCAAAGTTCCGTAAGATTCGGTGTAAGAATGTCGGCAAATTTTACAAGTTCCTTCATTTTTGAGCACATTTGCGGAGTATATGTTTTGTAAAGTTTTCCATAGTCGCCCATAACTGGATCAACAAGAACAAAAGAATCTTTTTTTCTGAAAGTTTTTATAAAGTCAATTACAATGTCGACCTGTTTTTCTGAGCCAAGAAAACCTGTTGCAATTGCGTCAAAGTCAAGTTTTAAATCCTTGTAAGTTTGAATGTATGAAGGCATTTTTTGAGTGTAGTCATCAAAATAGAAAACTGGAAACTGAGTGTGGGTTGAAAGAATTGCTGTAGGAACTGCAACAGCCTGGATTTTCATCGCACTTACGATTGGCGCTATAACTGATATAGAGCATCTGCCAAAGCCTGTGATGTCGTTAATTAAAGCGATTTTTTTTTGCATCAGAATCTCCCGTAAAAAAACGCTGACGCTGATTATAATGAAATTTCTGCTGATGAGGAAGATTTTTTGCCCAAGAGAAAATTTTACCAGGTAAGAAAATATTTTCGATATTACACGCGGACTGTTTACAAATAGAATTTTCTCTGATGAAGAAAATTTTTTTTCCGTAACAAAGAAGTTTATTTTTAACAAGAAATTCTATTTGTTAAGAAAAAATCTTCTTCATAACACGCACTTCCGGCTGTTTACAAACGAAATTTCTTCTTAAAAAAAAGCTTTACCATTTAACAAAAAAATTTCGACTGCTAAGAAAATGTCTTCGACATTACACGACCGGCGTGCTTACTGATAAAATTTTTTCTGATGAAAAAGATTTCTTCTTAATAAAAAATTCTTTTTTTTATACACAAAATCAGTTTTTCCAGCCGCTGAAATATAAAAAATCTTGTTCAAAAAGAATAAAGTTTTGTAAGATGTACGAAGATAAAAAACTGTGAGGATTTTAATGAAAGTTTTTATAAAAGAAAAAAAAGTTTTGTGTGCATTTACTCTTCTTTTTATTCAGATTTCAGTTTTTGCATCGCAGGGAATTTTGTGGGGAAAACACGATATTCATGTGGCAGAGACGCAATATTTTGACATTATTTATACGCCTGAATCTGAGAAAAGTGCAAAGATTCTTTATAACGGTGCAGATGAAATTTATGAGGAAATTTCCGATCTTTACGGAATTTTTCAGGAATTGAGAATGCCTGTTGTTCTTACTCCGGCAGTTGAAAGTTTTAATGCATATTGGACAGCTTATCCTTATAATCACATTGTTATTTACGATACTCATTCAATTGAAGAACTTGAAGTTTTTAGCGAAACTCTTCTTTCAACATTTCGTCATGAACTTACGCATGCTTACACTTATAATCTGAAAAATCCATTCTGGCAGAGAATTGGAAAGATTTTTGGAGATTCTGTAAATCCTGCTTTTGCTTTTATAACAAGCGGCTGGGCTGAAGGAGCAACCCTTACAAGTGAAAGTGCATCTGGTGAAGGAAGACTTAACAGTCCGTATGCTGCTTTTATGGTAAAACAGGCAAAACTTGAGGAAAAATTTCCTTCATACAGCGATATGCAGGGCGCAAGCGATCAGTATCCGGCGGGTGCATTTTATTATTTCAACGGAGCATTCAGCGAATATCTTCAGAAAACTTACGGAATGCAGAAATATGCTGAGTTTTGGTATGACTGCGTAAATGTGAAAAAAAAATATACTTCAAGGTCGATATTTAAAAATGTTTACGGAATTAAAGTTAATGAGGCCTGGAAAGATTTTTACAGTTCAATACAAAATCCTGAAATTCCTTCAAATCCTGAAACTGCCGGAATTGTACAAGATTTTTTTAATTCAACAGGATTTTCTTATTCAGCAAAAAATTCTTCATACTCACTTTACTCAAATTTAGTTTCGAGCGAAAAGGGAATTTATTTTCTTAACAAAAAAAATGGCTCAGTTTACTTTCAGGATTTTAAAAAATTCTCTTTCAAAAAAAATTCACCTAAGAAACTTTTTACTCTTTCAGGAATTAAGTCATTTACTGTAAGTCGAAGCGGAAATTTTCTGGCATTATGCGTTGTTCAGGAAAAGGGTTCTTCTATAAAATCACTTGTAAAAATTTATGACTGTAAAAAGGGTAAATTTTTTACGCTGGACAAAACTGCACTTTATGCTCCAGCAATTATTGAAGGGAATGACGGAATTTTTTTAGTTAATTCAAGTTTTAAGGATGCAAGATCAAGCCTTCATATTTCAAAAATTGATTTTAGCAAAAATGGAAGTATAAAAAAAATCACTGAAATTAAAAATTATGATTTTCTTCCAAACCAGAACTGCTCTTCTTTTGTGGATTTTGGAAATTCTTCTTTTGCATTTATTTTTCGTGACAAAATGAACTTTAATATTACAGCAATGGATTTAAACGGAAATTTTTTGTTTAAGAAGGAACTTCCGCAAAAAATGGAGGCGAAGTACCTTAGTTTTTCACAGGGAAAAATTTATTTTTCGTACGCTCAGGGCAATTCTTTCCCGCGCGCCGCGTTTTATGATTTGCAAAAAGATTCCTTTGTTTTTAGCGAAAAAGATATTTCCGGCGGAATTTTTTATTGTGCAGAAATTCCATTTTCTGCTGAACAGGGAAATTTTGTTTACACGGCAAATTTCTTTAGAAATTCGAAGATTTTTATTGCTAAAAAAGAAAATATTTTTAATGAAAAAAATTTATTTGAATTAAAATTAAAAAGTTCAGACTTTTTTTCAGAAAAAAATGAAGGCGAAGAAAAAATTTTAAATCATGACAGTGAAAAAATATCTGATTTTGAAAAAAACATTCCGTATAAAAAATACAATCCGTTTTCTTATTATAGGAAAGGACTTTTTTTTCCTATGAGTATGACGAAGTCTGTAACATACGTTCCCTCTCAAAGAAGTGAGTATTTTCTTCCGTACGGATTTTCTTATTTAAGTTCAAATCCTTGGGATTCAGACAGTATTTTACTTTCGATGGGCTACGGAAATGAAACAAATTCAGCGGCAGTTTTAGCGCAGTTTTCAAGCGGAACCAGTTCTTCTCTTTTTAAATATTCGGCTGGCGTTCAAAGTGAATTTTGCGAAAATGGATGGCGGACTTCTGATGCAAATCTTGCAGTTTCGAGTGCACTTCCTTTGCTGCGTCATTCAAGTGCCGGTTCAGTTCTTTCTTCGAAGTTTCATATTGGAGAGTCAAACAAAGTATATGCTTATGATGGTACCGAAACTTATTATTTTGGGAGTGCGCGTGCTGCAAGTTCTGACTGCTGTATTTATTCATTAAGTTCGCTTTCGCTTTATTTTTCTACAATTAGCAAAAGAGGCACTTCTTCTCTTGAAAAAGGAGGATTTTCTGTAAGTCCATTTGTTTCTTACTGCTTTAATGAAAATCTTTCATCTTCTTTGATTTACCAGAATTTTTTGGATTTAGGACTTTCTGTAAAAGTTTATATTCCTCGCATTTTGCCTTTGGAGAACAGAGCTGGATTTGTGTATAATCTTCCTTCAAAAATAAAATTTTCGCTTTTTCCTGCGGACATTTCTTCTCTTTGTGATGATAATTTGTCTATTTCACTTTTAACAGATTCTTCACGTGGTTCAACTTATTCGTTACTCAATGGAAAAAATGTAATTGCAGCCCTGCGAAGCGAAACAGTTCTTTTTTCTGTGGATATTCAAAAGGCACTTGAAATATTTCCTCTTGTATATATAAACGAGGCAAGATTTTCTCTTTCATTTACAGGAGCTATGTATAAAGATGAGGATATTTCTTCAGGCTGGAGATTTTTGAACTGCAAAAACTACATTAGTGAACTTCAAAACGGAGAAATGAAATTTATGGGAGATGCTGCCCTTAGAACAATTTTTGCAGGTACTCCAAATTTTGGAAGTCTTGCAAATTCAACTATGCGCCAAAATTTTTATCTTGAAGCTGGATTTTCGTTTAGAGATGATTTTTTGGGAACAATGTTTTCTTTTGGAATAGAAAGTTCTTTTTAAAAACCGTTTGAAAACATTGAAGATTTTGAATAAATTTTTTTTTTGGAGAAAAAAATGCATTTTACTTATAAAACGACTGGAACCTGCGCAAAAGAAATTTATTTTGAAAAGGATGCTGACGGAAAAGTTCATAATGTAAAGTTTACAGGTGGTTGTGACGGAAATCTTAAGGCAGTTTCAAAACTTGTGGAAGGAATGAATGCTGCCGACATAAGTAAAATTTTAAAAGGAAACAAATGCGGCAGAAAAGACACTTCGTGTGCTGATCAACTTGCAACTGCACTTATGAAAAATGACTGATTTTTTTGTTGATCAGTTTACTGATAAAATTTTCGATAATAAAAAAAATTTTTCTTGTGCGTTTGCGGTGAATTTTAGCAAAACTTGAATTTTTTGTTTTTTCTATGATAAAATCTTTTTTTATGAGCAGACGGTGCTGTTTGCTTGCAGATTTTGCATTTTTGTGAACTTTGCAAGCAAACAGTTAAAAGGGAATCAGGTGAAAATCTTGAGCGAACCCGTCACTGTAAAGGCAGAGAATTTTTCTAATGTTATTTTAAGTGTAATTTAATTTGAAAAAAAATTTTTTTGTGCTTGTAATGACAGCCACTGGGCGAAAGCCCGGGAAGGTAGAAAAATTTGATTGGAAAATAAATGCGTTAGGG
>CAVCIJ010000115.1:0-5170 GCA_963601995.1 bacterium
CGCCAGTCCGTCTAGTGCTAAAGAAACTAACAAAAAGACTTTGCAGTTTTATAAAATTTTTTATTAAAGGAATCTCTAAAGTCAGAAAAGAAAAATTCATAATTCAGTTAAAAAATTCCTCTGAATAAAAAATTGATAAAAAAACATTCAGCAAAAAATAGTTTTTAAGAAAAAAAAGATGCATTTGACCTAAAAAAAAATTACCGTTAGAATAGACTAACTTCAGGCGGATTTATATGGAATATGAAAATTTACACGGCGAATTTGAAACTCAAAAAGTTCAGGTAAAAATTTTTCAAAAATTTACTGTAAAAGACATTGTATTTATGGCAATTTTAAGTGCGGTTGCTCTTTGCACGGCGGCAGTTATGGCTGTGATTTCCCACATTTATATTTTTGGTTTAGCACAGCTTGTTACTGGACTTCAGTTTTCACTTTTTCCAGCAATTGCTCTTATGAAAGTCAGAAAGCCCGGCACACTTTTTATTTTTGCATTTCTTACAGGACTTTTTGAACTTTTTATGGCACCAGTAATGTTTGTTTCAAGCATTCTTACAGGATTTATTTTAGAAGCACTTATCCTGCTGATTTTTCGCGGATATTCTTCTACAAAGGCAGTTTTTTTTGCAAGTTCGCTTTTTATTCCGGCAACTCTTCCTTTTAATCTTCTATACTACAGACTGTTTTCTAAGGAAATGTGGGATCTTTTTTTTGGCAGCGGATTTAAAGTTCTTTCAATTATTTTTGTTTTAGCAACATTTGCCGTTTGTGCTTTAGGTTCTTTTTTGGGAATAAAAATTTCCAGGGAACTAAAAAAAGCCGGCGTCTTAAAATAATTTTTTTTGATTTGTAAAATTCCGGCGGTTTTATGCTAGATTCTTTTCAGATAAAAAATCCTGTTTATCCAATTTTTACAATCTGCGCATCTCTTTTGATTTTTGCAGGTGCACTTCTTTTTGCCCGAAGTATTTTTGGAATTGTCTTTCTTGTGTCTGTTTTTATTCTTTTATGCTGCTTTGGCTACTGGCACACATGCTTAAAAATAATTCCGTTTCTGACTTTTTACACAGCACTTTTTTATGCAGTTTTTTATTTTGCTTCAAAAAGGAATGCTGTTTTTGCAAAAGAAATGGCTATTCGCCTAGCAGGACTTGTAATTGCCTTTATTCCAGGAATTTCCCTGCCGCCGGCAAATCTTGTGCATTGCCTTACAGAACTTAAATTTCCACGCCTTTTAACACTCGGAATTCTTGTAACGCTTACATTTATTCCTGTTCTAAAACACGAAATAAATCAAATCCGCAACGCAATGAAAACACGCGGAGCAACATCTCTTTGGAAACCACAGGTTTTTTACCGTGCAATTTTAATTCCCCTGGTTGTGCGCATTGTAAATATTTCAGATACACTCACTCTTTCTGTAGAAACACGCGGATTTATGTGTGATGATGTTGAACCAAGTGTTTATAAACCAATTCATACAACTAAACGGGACATTATTTTTGCAATTATTTTTATGCTGATTTTTGCAGGCTGTCTTTCTTTTAGCCTGATTTTTAAAAATTCGTAAAAAAAATTTTTTTTCAAATAAATTTCCTTATAATTTTGAGAGTTTTAAAATGAATGAAAAAAATACCGCCATAAAAGTAAACTGCAAATCATTTTCATATTTGACTTATGAAGATGAAAACAACTGTTCTCAAAGTCAAAACAAAGTTCTTGAAAATCTTGAATTTTCTGCTGACTATGGCGAAGTAACTCTTATTTCAGGGCTTTCAGGCTCTGGAAAATCAACTTTGCTAAGTTTAATAAACGGAATAATTCCAAAAGTCATTCGGGGAAAATTTGACGGAGAAATTTTTATTGACGGTAAAAATTCTTCAGAAATGACAATGAGCCAAATTTCGCGCAAGGTTGGTACAGTTCTGCAGAATGCTGAAGAACAGATTATTTATCAAATTGTTGAAGATGAAGTTGCCTTCGGTTGCGAAAATTTCGGTTTTGAAAGACAGAAAACTGCTTCCTTAATAGAAAAATCTTGTACTGAAATGAAATTAGACAAAAATTGGAAAACAAGAACTTTAAGCGGAGGACAAAAGCAGCGTGTTGTTACAGCGTCAACTTTAGCAATGAAAACTTCAATTTTGATTTTTGACGAACCTCTTGCAAATCTTGATAGCGACGGCGCAAAACTTCTTTTGAATCTCTTAAAAAAATTAGCATCAGAAGGAAAAGCCGTTATTTTAGTTGAGCACAGACTTGACGTTGTTCTTCCCTATGCAGATAAAATCTGGCAGTTAAAAGATAAAAAAATTTTCCCAGTTGCAAACAAAGATATATTCTTAAAATCGCAGACTGATATTATCTCAGATTCAGAAGAAAATCGCATTCAAAGTTCAGACATTGCTCTTGAACTTACTGACATAAAAAAATCTTTTGCAAAAAGAGAAATTCTTTGCGGAATAAATTTAACGGTAAAAAAAGGCGAGCGGATTTTGCTTTCCGGTGAAAACGGTTCTGGAAAGTCAACTTTGATGAGCATAATTGCAGGCCTTCAAAAGCAGGACAGCGGAAAAATAAATCAGTTTTTGAATCTTTCATGTAAAAAAAGAATGGGAAAAAAATGGTTTAAAACCTGTGGAATCGTTTATCAAAATCCAAATTATCAGCTTTTTATGCCGAGCGTAAAAGAAGAAATTTTGTTTGGTGCAGATGACAAAAACTACGCCCTTGAAATTGCAGAAAAACTCGGGCTTCTGCCGCTTTTGGAAAGACATCCACATTCACTTTCTGAAGGACAAAAACGCCGCCTTACGGTTGCAGCAATCTTATCTCAAAAACCACAGCTTCTTCTTTTAGACGAACCTACAGTAGGGCAGGATTATCAGACTCTTGAAAAAATGATGCAGGTAATAAACGAGATTCACCGCGAAACAAAAAATACAATAATTTCAATCACGCACGATATAAGATGCAAAAGTGCTCTTTGCGACAGAAATATCTGGATAAAAAACGGAAAAGTGTGGAAAGAAGAATAAAAATCAGTTTAAAATCATAGTTAACTTTATTTTTTTTGTTTTTTGGAGAAAATTTTCTAAGTAAAGGCCTTCTGCGGCTGCGCTTTCGCTTCGTTCCAAGCCTGCTAATCGCAGACTTGGAATTGCCTTCAGCAACCGCGCCAGTCCGTCTAGTGCTAAAGAAACTAACAAAAAGACTTTGCAGTTTTATAAATTTTTTTTATTTTTTTTAAAAATAATGCTTTAATCCTGTTGTTAAGCAGACGTAGCCGCCATTAAAACAGCCTTGTGCAATCTGACTTTTGTTAATCTCGCCAAAACTTTTTATAGAAGCACCGCCGCCAAATTCAACAAAAAAAGATTTTTTTTCTGTAAATAAAAATTCAAATCCGCCGGCACCGCCAAGTTCTAAAATTACTGGTGCTGTAAAAAATGAATAATCTTTATCGCTGGAAATTCCAATTTCGCATTTCATATAACCGTAAGTTCTAAAAGTAAAACCGTTTATTTTTTTTAGCGAACCAAAATGAATTTTGTCTCCAAGAGAAATTAAAGTTCCATTACTTTTCGGAAGATTTGAAAGATAAAGGCTTGCCATAAGTTCATCACGGATTATAAAACTGTTTTTTTGAAAAATTGGAATTGCAAATGTCAGACCGCCGCCGCTTTTTCTGCTTTGAATAAGGGCAAAACTTCCCCACGAAAATTTGTCTTTTGCCTGCTCATCAAATTTTAAAGAAAACGGATGATTCGGCACTATCAGATTGTTTTCGCTTTCTGAGTGCTGATTTTCCTGAGCAAAAACAATTCCTGAAATTAAAAATAAAAATGTAATTGTAATAAAAAATTTTTTCATATTCGAAACTTAGCAAAAATAAATTGAAGTTGCAATAGGTTAACTTTTGTTAGACAGAGCTAATATTTTTCTGTAAAATCAAGTGGCGGGGACAATAAAAAAATGAAAAAAAATTTTATTCTTATTTTGGGAATTCTTCTTTTTGCAGAAATGTGCTTTGCAAAAGACTACAAAGTTGATTTTGAATATTCTATGCTTGTAAAGTCGGGGAAGGGAAGCAGCGGAAAAAATGAAAGTATTGCAAAAGTTTTAAATCAAAGTGAAAGTTCATTTAATCTTATTCTGCCAGACTTTGTTTTTTCTGAAAAAATGACAATTGCTTCTTTTGAAATAAAAGACGTTGAATTTAAAAAAGACGAAAATGGAAATGTATTTTTTAGCAAAGAAAAATTTTCTTCAAATAACGGAAAATATGAAATTTCCGGGAATAATTTAAATGGCAGAATTTTAAATAACGGAGAAATTGAATTTTCTGTTTCTTACAAAGCTGGAAAAATGCCTTTTAAACTGAATGTAAAATATTCTGGAAAAGAAATTTTATAAACTATTTTTAAAACTAAAAAAATTTTCTGTAAAGAAAAAAAACTGCGTCAGGATGGGGAAGGGCGCGAAGCGCGTATTTTTGCATCAGCAAAAATACCGGCCGTGAGGGCAAGCCTGGACCAGCCGTTTACTAAAATCAGCTTCGCCAAATTTGAAAAAAAATAAAAAAAATACTAATCTTGTCGAATGGAAAAAGATTTAACTCAGGGTGGGATTTTTAAGAATATAATTTTTTTCTCGCTGCCATTTTTGCTTTCATATTTTTTGCAGACTCTTTACGGGCTTGCAGATCTTTTTGTTGTGGGTCAATTTTGCGGCGTAGAAAGTATTTCTGCGGTTTCGATCGGAAGCCAGGTTATGCATATGCTTACAGTTATGATTGTGGGACTTGCGATGGGCTCTTCGGTTTTAATTGCAAGATATGCCGGTGCTAAAAACGAAGAAGATCGCAATTTTGCTGTGGGAAATTCCGCTGTGATTTTTGCAGTTCTTTCTGTTGCACTTGCAGCTTTGCTTTTGATTTTTGATTCTGGAATTGTAAAAATTATGTTTACACCAAAGGAAGCTCAAGACGGAACTTTTAAATATCTTTTTATTTGCTTTTGCGGAATTCCTTTTATTGTTGCCTACAATATAATCAGTTCTGTTTTGCGCGGAATGGGAGATTCAAAAAGTCCTATGCTTTTTGTGGCTGTTGCCTGCGCGTGTAATATTGCACTTGATTTTTTGTTTGTAGGTTTTCTCGATCTTAAGG
>CAVCIJ010000116.1:0-2003 GCA_963601995.1 bacterium
GTTCTATAGAAATTCCTTCAAGCCCTAGAGAAAAATATAATTTTAAAATAATCATACTGACCAGAGATAGAAAAAATCTTTATGAAAGAATAGATTCCCGTGTTGAAAAAATGTTTTCTGACGGCTTGGAAAGTGAAGTTGAAAGACTGAAAAAATCTGGTTTTAACGCTCAAAGTCCCGGAATGAAAGCTATTGGCTACAAGGAGTTTTTTGCGGAAAATGCAAGTCTTGAAAGCATAAAAAAACAGATAAAACTTGATTCTCATCATTACGCAAAAAGACAGTATACTTTTATGAAAGAAATTCCCCAGGCAGAAATTTTTGATGCTGACGATAAAACTGGACTTGAAAAATCAATTTTGGATTTCTGTGCTTCTGTGCTGAATTAGATTTTTTTTATAAGCAAAATTTTTGTAATCAGAGTAGAACTTTAAACAGAAAATCAAGTCAAAAATCTATTGCTTAAAGACGTTTGAATAAAAATAATTTTTTAGTGCAAGTGTGCTAAAATTTATCTGCTGAATTTATATCCCATTCCAAAAATTGTTGTAATATATTTTGGCTTTGAAGGATCATCTTCGATTTTTTTTCTAAGCCTCTGAATGTAAACTGCAACAGCTGTAAGTTCACCAAATTGTGTTTTCCAAACATTTGAATAAATTTCTTTGGGAGTTAAAGGCTTTTCTTCGTTGCGTGCAAGAAATTCCAGGACTTCATATTCCTTTGTTGAAAGAGGAACTCTTTCTGCACCTCTTTTTAAAACACAACTGTTGAAAAATAATGTGTAAGATCCAAAACTTATTGTTTCCTCAACAGAAGCTTCTATAACTGCAAGTCTGTTAAGCCGGGCCTTTACTTTTGCAACAAGAACGTCTGGATTGAAGGGCTTTGTAACAAAGTCGTCGGCACCGCATTCAAATCCTTTGATAATATCCTCATCATTGTTGCTCTCAGAAACAATCACTGCAGGAATAGTTTTTTTATAGTCTTCACGGAATTTTTTTAGAAAATCAAATCCATTCATTTTTGGAAGATTCGAGTCTAAAATAAGTAAGTCTGGAAGATATCCTGTTTGCAGTTTTTCGAACGCTTTTTCAGCAGAATCGAATGAAGTTGCTGCAAAATTTGAATTTTCAAGGTGCGTACAAATGAGTTGAGTTGTTTCTGCAGAATCTTCAATAACAAGAATTTTATTTTTCATAAATATAACGTAACTTTAAAAAAAATAAAAAACAACTAATAATTTTGTTATAAATTGTAAGTAGACTCTTAGTTTAGGGCATCTGCTAAAAAATCATTAAATCCATGCGTAAAATGTAAAAATCATTTTTTTACTCATTTTTTTATCTCTTGACGTGTTTTTTATAAATCTTCATTATAAAAATATGATAAAAGTTACGCGTCTTAACGGCAAAGTTTACTGGCTTAATCCTCATCAGATTGAAAGCATGGAATTAAAACCTGATCTTACCATAACAATGCTTTCTGGAAAAACTATCATTGTAAAAGAAAGTCCTGAAGAAATTATTGACAGAATTATTGAGTATAGAAAAAAACTTTTAGCTTCGGCTCAGGAATTTTAAATAAAAAAATTTTCTATAATAAAACTACAAAATTTTCCGCTAGAGACAAAAATTATACAAAAATAAATAAATCTTGTAAAAATCGTGCAATTCAATATAATTTATTTTATATGAAAGAAAGTTTTTAATTTTGATGATTTTTATCTGTAGAGCAAAGTCATTTTCTAAGGCAATTTTTTAGAATTTTAGGCATTTGCAAAAAAAAATCAGAAACTTTCGGGCAAAAGAAATTAAAATAATTTTGCTTTTTTATGAGAAAAAAGGTCTTTTTAAAATCATATTTAATTTTTTTTAGATCTTTACAAAAAAATAGAATTTGGTAAAAAAAGTTTTTTCAGGAGGGTTTTTTACAAGATGGATATAGCTACAATAATCGGAATTGTAGGCGGAGTTGCCGCAGTTGTTCTTGGAGTTGTTTCA
>CAVCIJ010000117.1:0-4170 GCA_963601995.1 bacterium
GACGTAAGTAAAAACGCATGCTCAAAACTTAAGAAAGAAGAATTTTTAAATGGCTTTTTCCGATTTCGTCTTTTTTTACCAGAATTTTATTGTCAATTCGCTCTTCAAGTTCTTCAACGTGCGAAATAATTCCGATCAATTTGTCTTTTTGCGAAAGTTTTTCCAGAGTCTGCATTGATTTGTCCAGAGTTTCGCTGTCTAACGTTCCAAACCCCTCGTCAATAAACATTGTATCCACGTTGATTCCGCCAGCACTGCTTTGAATTTCGTCAGAAAGTCCGAGTGCAAGAGAAAGTGACGCCTGAAATTGTTCGCCACCTGAAAGTGTGTGAACATCGCGTTCCCTGCCGGTATAAAAATCCCTTACATTCAAATCGAGATTTAATTCAAGTCCTTCATCAGAAATTTTTCTTTTCAGCTCAAGCATATTGTTAGTCATTGGCAAAAGTCTCTCATTTGCTCTTTTATTGATTTTGTCAAGATAAGTCATTTGCACGTAAGTTTCGATTGACGGTTTTCCACTTCTTTTGTCGCCGTTTGCAACTGCACTTAAGGTTTCAAGAAGATTACATTTTTTTTCAAATTCACAAAGTTCCGGCAGGAGATTTAAAATATTTTTTATGGCACTTGAATTTTTTGAAATTCTCGCATTTAAAATATCGCGTTGTAAAGAAAAAGAATTTTGTTTTTCTGCAAGTTGAAATTTTTCATTTTCGAGATTTTCAAGATTTAAGATTCCGAAGTTTTTAATTTGATTTTTTAATGCTTCTTCGCTTCCCTTCAAAACTGAAAATTTGCTGTCTGATAAAGATTTTTTTTCCTGAGCTTTTTTTAGTTCACATTCAAGATTTGAAATTTTATTTTTCAGTTCAGAATAAGACTTTAATGCAGTTTCAAGATTCTTATATTCAAGTTTTGATTTTTTTTCACTAAGATTTTCATCTTTTTGTTTTGATTGAGCACATAGCGATGAAAGTTCTAAGGATTTTGCATTCAGTTTTTCTGATAAACTTCTGCTTTCTTCGCGGATTTTTGGAAGAGAGATTTCAATTTCATCTTTGCGGGATTTATTATTTTTTTCTTCCTGAAAATTCTTTTTTAACAAAGTAATTTTTTGCTTTAAATCAAGAATTTTATTTTCCAGTTCAACAAATGTTTTGCCGCTGTCAAAATTTATTTCATCAAAATAAGACAAAAGCGACTCTTTCAGGCTTTCTGTAAAATTCTTAAAATTGCTGTTTGCTTCTGATGCTGCAAGTTGATTTTTATTATAAATTTCGTAGAGTTTTTTGGATTCATTTTCGAGACTTTCAACTTCTCTTTGACTTGGCGCACCTGAAGATTTTTTTGCTGGCGAAGGATGATTTTTTGAACCACAAACAGGACACTCTTCTCCATCTTTTAAACTTTCTGCAAGAATTCCAGCCTGTTCTATCGAAAAAATATGCTTTTTTTGAACAAAGTCAGAATTTTTTTGTTCGTAATTCTGCTGAGATAAAACCAAAGTACTTTGCTTTTCTTTTAGATTATTTTCAAGTTCTTTAAGGCGTGGAAATTTTTCTTTGATTTTAGAAAGTTCATTGTTTTTTGCTTCAAGATTTTCAATTTGAGCTGAAAGTTTTGTAATATTTACGCCGGCATCTTTTAATAAGGAATCTTCATTTTCTAAGCTTGAGATTTCTGCGTTTTTCTGAAAAAGAAGTTTTTCAAGATTAGACTTTTCGTTTTTTGAGTTTTTTATTTTTTCCTGAATTTTTTTAATTTCAGATTCTGCATTTGAAATTTCCTCATACTCAGAAAGTTCTTTTTCTAAAAGTGCCTTCTTTCCTTCAAGACTTCCCTTTGAAAGAGAATTTTCCAAAGCAAGCTTTAAATTTTCTTCTGCTTTTTTTTGCTCTAGAAGTGCATTTTTTTGTTCCTGAAGATTCTTTTTTAAATTTTCTTCAAGAAGATTTTTGTTTTTTGCCTGCTGAATCTTTAAGTCAAGTTTTAATATTTGAGAGGCAATTTTTTTTAATTCATCTGATTTTTTTTCAAAGTCATTTTTGTCATTTAAAATAAAATCTTCCAGAATTTTTAAACTTTCATCATTTACTTTTTCAATTTTTTTTATATTTGAAATTTCATCAAATTTTTTATCTTCAGGATTTATTTCAATCAAATTTAAATTGAGTGAAAGTTCTTTTTGAATATCTTCTTTTTGCGAATTTGCGGCACTAAAATTCTTTTTTAATCTTTCCTGAAGTTCAAGATATTTTTCTGTGTTAAAAAGATCGCGGAAAATCAATTTTTTTTCGTCAGTTTTTGAAAGAAGAAGTTTTTGAAAAGCCCCCTGAGCAATCATTGAAATTCTGCAAAACTGTTTTTGATTTAGCTTAAGAATTTCTTCTATTTTTTCTGTAACTTTTGAAGTTCCCGAAATTGGATGCAAATATGAATCTGTAATAAATTCTAAATTTGCGTTGGCACTTTCTTTTGTGATGCCACTGCCCTTTTTTGCCCTTCGCTCATATTCAGGATTTCTTGTTACTTTAAAAATTTTTCCGCCAGCCTCAAAAACAAGTTCAACTTCGGTTTTGTCATCAAGACTGGCAAAGTGAGAGCGCAGCGTCTTTGAATCGCGGGTTTCGCTTTTTGAATCTTCACCACTTGCTGTTCCGTAAAGAGCGTAAGTTATTGCATCAAAAATTGTAGTTTTGCCGGCACCTGTGTTTCCGCAGATAAGATAAAGTCCGCCTTTGCCAAAGTTTGAAAAATCTATTTGTGTTTTTTCACAGTAGGATTCAAATCCACACATTACAAGAGTTAAAGGTCTCATCAGTTTTCTCCCCAAATTTCATCAACAAGATTCTGAATGTATTTTTTTTGTTCAGAGTCCATTTTTGCATTCCGGCGCGATTCGTAAAATTTTTCAAAGATTTCAAGAGGATTATTTAAGTTTAATCTTTCAAATTTTTCAGCTTTTAAAAGATTTTGAGTGTTTAAATTGTCAAAACTGATTCTGAGGGTATTTTTGTATGCTTTTTTAAGTTGAGCCATTGCGTCAAGACATTCATTTTCATCAGTTAAAATAACATCAATAAAATCTTCCGGATTGTAAGGATCGTCTTTTGCACGAAAAAGAATTTCGTTTAAGTTTCCGCGTATCTGCCTGATTTCGCGAAGCGGTTTAAGAGCAGGTTTTTCTGTTGAAAATAAAAATTTTTCTTCAGTTTTTTTTCCAAAGTCGAGGATTGGAAGATTTTTTTCATCATTTAGTTCGGAAACAGAATATTTTAAGGGAGTTCCGCAGTAAACGGCATTCGCAATTTTTTGAGGTCTGTGAATATGCCCTAGAGCAACGTAGTCAAAATCCTTAAAAATATCAACATTTACGGAGTCCTGTCCACCAATTGAAATTTCTTCGGATTCGCATCTTTTTGCGCTCATAATATTCTGGTGCGCAAGAATTACATTTCTTTCGTTTTTATTAAAATTATTATCTTTTTTGCAATGTTCAACTGCACATCGAACAGCATCATCATAAGACTCAATATTTTCTTCAGGAAAGCAGTGCCTTACGATTTGCGGTTTTATGAATGGAAGAAGATAAAAGTTTACATTTCCAAATTCATCACTCAAAGTAATTTTTTCAACAGTACCGTCATAAATTCTTGAAAAATAAATTCCCTTTTCACTCATAAATTCTGCGCCAAAAGTAAGACGTTCCGCACTGTCGTGATTTCCGCTTATTAAAAGAACCTTTATTTTTTTTTCAACAAGACTGTTCAGAAATTTTCTAAGCAGCATAATGCCTTCAACAGATGCGATGTTTTTGTCATAAATGTCACCGCAAATTAAAAGAACATCAACTTTTTTTTCTGCAAGAATTTTTACAATTTCATCAAGAATAAATTTCTGATCTTCAATCAGACTAAAACCATGCAGCGTTTTTCCAAGATGCAGATCCGAAATGTGGGCAATTTTCATTTTTTTTTCCACCGTAACTTTTTTTATGAATAAAATCAGGAATTTTATACTTCTATAAAAGATAATAATCATTTTTCTAAAGTCAAGAATTTTTTCTTAATGGGAGAAAGAAAAGCTACGCCTAGCCCCGATGGTAAGGGCGGCAAAGCCGTTCAAAACCGAATTGACAACGAAGTTTCAAGTCGGTTTTGAATGACAACC
>CAVCIJ010000118.1:0-2345 GCA_963601995.1 bacterium
AGTATGGGAAGTTTAATTTATGAAGAAAACAAACTCAGTCTTAACTGCCCGTTCATTCCAAAAAAGCTCAAAGGCGAATATATTGTAAATGACTTACAGCTGGTCTTGTACAAATCAGAAAGCCTTGAGCAAAATTACAAAAATTCATCTCTTTTATTTTTGGAGAAAAGCGGAAACGGCAAAAAAGAAAGATTTATTTACAGTGGGAAGAAGCTGATTGAAAAAGCTGAAATTCTAGAAAATGAAATAATAATAGAAAATTTTCTTCGTTCTTATAAATACACTCTTGTTTCAAACGGACTGTAATAAGAAAAATTAAAAGACAAGTAATTTATTGTATGAATGCGATTAAAAATTTATCAGAAGCAAAAGAAAAATTAAGCTCAACAATGCAGGAACTTGAAAAAATTCTTGAAAACTCAAATGCAAATTTTCTTTCTAATGAAAAAAATGTAAATGAACAAAAGTCGCAAATTAAGACTATCTTAAAAGACCTTCTTTTTGTAGAAGACAATTTGAAACTTGCAATTGATTTTACATATTTTGGGCAAAAATGTGGCGGCAAGGCAAAATCTGCAGAAAAAACAAAAGCAGTCCGCGAAAACGGCAAAAAAGGCGGTCGCCCAAGCAAAAAAAATATTTTGGAACTTAAAGAAATTGAAAAAGATAAAATTTATAAAATTTTTTTCAATGACAATTCATCACATTTAATTGAAGGAAATCTTGAAGAAATAAAAATACATTATCCAGAATCACGTTATAAATGGACAGAAAATGCACTAAAAAATTATTCAGATTTAATAAAATCAGCAGAATAAATTTTTAGTAATCTCTAATGGGAAACTCTAAAAAAGCATCTAAATTATTTTTTACCAGATGCCCTGATTTCAAAGCAGATATTGCCCTCTTCAAGAGGAATTTCTTTTTTGTCAATTTTTTCAATAAGAATAAAGCGTGAATTCTCGAGCTTGCTTAAAAGTAATTCTATATTTTTTGGAATTCCTTGTGCCTGCATCAAAACAGTTCCGTCCCATTCATTTTGAACCCAACCTGTAATGTTAAAAGAAGACGCAAGATATTTTGAAGTGTATCTGAATCCAACACCCTGCACATTTCCATAAAATTTAAATTCCATACGAATCATTTTATTCATAGAATCAAAATATTGTAAAATTCTATCCTTTTCAACTGATTTTTCATTGTGATGACTTTTTTCTGTACATATTGACATAAAACACTTTATTTTATATATTTTTTTTTAAGGCGAAGACGTCTGTTTACAAAATAATTGTGTTCAAAATACACAGTTGATTTTGCAAGCAGGCGTCTTTTTTTTATCAAAAAATTCGTGTACTTCACGAAATGCTACAAGAGGGGTTAGAATATGTGTGGATTTGTTGGAGCATTTGATTTAAACAGTGGCAGCCAGCCGATTGGTGAAGGCTTAAAAGAAGAACTTCGTTCTCAAGTTTTGGAAATGAGTAAAAAAATTCGCCATCGTGGACCTGATTGGACAGGCGTTTATACTGGAAAAAATGCAATTTTAAGCCACGAGCGCCTTGCAATTGTTGATCCTTTAAGTGGAAAACAGCCACTCATAAGTGATGATGGAAAAATTATTCTTGCTGTAAATGGCGAAATTTACAATCAAAAACAAATCCGCAAATATTTTGAAGGAAAATATATATTTAAAACACAAAGTGACTGCGAAGTTATAATTCCACTTTACAAAGAATGTGTAAAAACAGACAGAAATTTTAGTAAAATGATAGAAAAACTTTCAGGAATTTTTGCTTTCGCACTTTATGACTCTGAAAATGATGTATATTTAATTGCCCGCGACGAAATCGGCGTAATTCCTCTTTATCAGGGCTGGGATAAAGCTGGACGATACTTCGTTGCAAGTGAATTAAAAGCTCTTGAAGGACACTGCGTAACAATTGAAGAATTTCCAAACGGAAGTTATTTCTATTCAAAAGATAAAAAAATTATGCAATGGTACCAGCGCGACTGGGAATCTTACGAAAATGTAAAAGATAATCCTTGTGCAACTGATGAAAAAGGCGAAATCATAAATCCAAGTGTAATTGAAAAAGTAAAAATCGGACTTGAAAATGCTGTAAAAGCTCAGCTTATGAGCGATGTTCCCTACGGAGTTCTGGTTTCAGGAGGATTGGATTCTTCGATTATTGCAGCAATTACGCAAAAATATTCTAAAAAACGCGTTGAATCAGATTCTACGGAAGAAGCATGGTGGCCACAGTTACATAGTTTTGCAATCGGATTGGAAGGTTCACCAGATTTAATTGCAGCAAAAAAAGCTGCTGATTACATTGGCACAATTC
>CAVCIJ010000119.1:0-5666 GCA_963601995.1 bacterium
GTCTTCGCTTTTTGATTGTAAAGGGAAGCGTTATAATTACGCCTAAAACAAAGGAAGTTAAAAGTGCTGCAAAAACCGAAACATTTGTAAACGTATGAAAGAACCATATTGTGCATGTATTAGAAAGATTAAATCCCGTAAGAACCGCAACCAAAATAATAAGAATCAAAATCAAAATCAATTTTACTGGCATATTTCCTCCGGCAAAAGAGTTCGTGTCATCAAAGTTTATAATTCTAAAAATGACAGTCCCTTTAAAAAATTTTTAGCTGACTTCTTTATTTTATCTAAAAGAACTTATAAAGTGAACATCTAAGAATTGCAATTCAACAAAAATGATTTTTTTAAGAAAAAATTACGTTTGATTTTCCGCGACTTAAATTTTTTACTAAATCAGCAAATTTTTTCTGTTCTGCTTTTTTTATTTTTCCTGAAATGAGCACTTTGTCAGAAAATTCTTCTTTTAATTCATAAATATTAAAATTGTCAAACTGCCGCTTTATTTCCTCATAAAACGAATAGTCCGCAAAAAATTCAAAATCAGCTTTTTGAACAAGTTCTTCTGTTTTGCACAAAGCCAGAAGTTCTTTTACAGAATTTCCGTAAGCGTGAACAAGTCCGCCTGTTCCGAGCAGAGTTCCGCCAAAATATCTTGTTACCGTTATAATTATATTTGTAATTCCGCTGCCTTTTAAAACGTCAAGCATTGGTCTGCCTGCAGTTCCGCCAGGCTCTCCGTCATCGCTCATTCCGCTGATTTGTGCATTTTCGCCAGTAATAAAAGCGTGACAGACGTGGCTTGCATCGGAATATTTTTTTTTCTGACTTAAAAGTTTTTCGCGTGCATCTGCCTGGTTTGAAACACAAAAAGCTTCTGCTATAAAACGGGAATTTTTTATAAGCAGAATATTGCTTTGATATTCAAGAAGAATTTTCATAGAATTTTAGTCTGAACCTGAGGGAAGATTTTTTTCTTCACCGCTGGTTTTCTCTAAATCATCTTTATTATTTTCTTCGGAATTTAAATCTTGCTCTGAAAGTTCCTGGTTTTCTGAATTGAATTTTAAATTCTGCTTTCTGATAAGATTGTTCACGCTCAAAAGTGAATAATAGTAAACTGGAATTCCGCTGTAAACTTTTGCAAGAATTGTGTACTGCTCAAAGAAAATTGCAAAATTCAAAATGAACGGAATAAAACTTGCCTTTTGCATAACACTTTGCGGAATAAAAAACTCCAAAGCGTAGCAAAGTGCATAAATTGCGATGTTTTTTAAGTTTATATAAAATTCAAATCCAAGGAAGTGAAAATAATTTTTGTGAAGCAGTAAAAAATTTCTTTTTATTGAAGATGAAAAACCTGATTTAAAATCGCGCATTACGTTTGCTGCAAAAATAAAAAAAGTTTTTACTGCAAAATAAAAAACAAAAAAAATTGCAGTTAAAATAAAAAGCTTCGGCATATAAGGCAGAATCATTTTTTGAAGATTTTCGCTTGTAAAATCGAGAGCCGCCTGTGAATCCTGCACAAAATCAAAACTAAAAAAATCTCTAAAAATCCACATTAAAGCAAAAATCAAAATCAGGGCAAGCAGCGAAGCGGCTGTAAAAATCAGCGACAAAAAATATGGATTTTTTCCATAAGATTTAAATCCTGCAAAAATATCCGTGAATTTTGCGTTTCTTGTTACAATCACGTTTGTAAAATACATAATTGCACCGAAACTCAAAATTTCGCACAGAAACCTCACGATTAAAAAAATCACAAGGCTGAGTGCGGAATTTCCAAAAATTTCTACTGATGAAGGATTTTCGTTTAAAAGCAAATTAAATGCTGGAATTGCCGAAAATGATGTAATAAAAATTTTTAAAAACTGAAGAATTAAAACAATAAGTATTGCACGTGAAAAGTATGGTGCAAGATTTTGTTTTATAACATCGTACATTCTTTTGTATTCAGGACGTTTTAAATTTTGAAATTTCATTGGAATAATTCACCTTGCGATTCTTCTTTTTTTGGCTCAACTTGAACTGAAGAAACTTCTTTGTTTGCAAGCCGTACTCCGAGCGCCTTTAGTCCTTTTTCTTCAAAGTCTTCTGCCTTAAATTCCTGGCTTGCCTTTGCGCGCGGTTTTGGAACGTATTGTAAAGTAAACTTGAATTTGTTACGTGTGTCAACGTGGAGAACTTCCATGCCTTCTGGAGCAAAATTATAATCGCGGTTCATAATCCAGCCTGAAATTCTGCATCTTTTTATAAAGCAGAATTTTGTTTTTGGATCGCGGTAAATTACTGTAAACAAAATGTTGCCTATAATTCCCTTGTCGGCGTAATTTACGTAATACATTCCCTGATCAACAAAAAGTTTGTCTGGAACGTCGCAGACTGTCCACATTCCGATTTTGCGCACAATAAAAATTCTGTCAAAACTTGTAACTTTTAGAATTTCTTTTCCGCCGCTAACTGCGATTCCAAGATAGCCTTTTTCTTCATCGTAGCGGAGCGAAATATCGCGTTTTTCAACTTTTTTTACGTCTACTGCGGCAAATTTTGCAATTTCTGTGTGGCGTTCAAGATTTTCTGATTTGAATTTTTTTAACATTCCGTCAAGATATTCAACAGCACATTCTGTAAGATGCTTTAAGCGGCGGTTTATTTCTTTAAGCCTTGAATTTATGGCACTTACCTGATCTTTGTTTTTGTTGATGTCGAAAAGCGAAATCCTGCGGATTGGAATTTTGAGCAGTGTTTCTACATCGTCATCATTTACTTCGCGCACAAGTTCACTTTTAAATGGAATAAATCCGTCTTTTACAGCCTTGTTTACACTTTCCGCCGTTTTCATCATTTCAATTTTTTTGTAAATCCGCTCTTCAATAAAAATGCGCTCGAGCGTTCTTGCGTGAAGTTCTTCAGTGAGTTTTGCCCTTTCAAATTCAAGTTCATCTTTAATGATTTTTACAAGATTTTTTGCATAATATCTGATGATTTCTGTGGCACTCATTGCGACCGGCATATTGTCTTTAATTACAAGCATTTGGCACGAAATTGATTTTTCGCAGTCAGTGTAAGCATAAAGAGCTTTTTCTATGTCTTTTGCGTAAACTCCGCGTGGAAGTTTTATTTCGATATGACAGTGATCGGTTGTAAAGTCGTCAATAGAACTGATTTTTATTTTGCCTGCCTTGTATGCGTTTTCAATTGAATCCAAAAGCTGAGCGGAATTTGTGTCGGCAGGAAGTTCTGTGATTACAATCTTCTTTTCATCGCTCATATCGAATTTTGCACGCGTAATAATTTTTCCGTTTCCGTCATTGTAATTGCTTACGTCAATGAGTCCGCCTGTAGGAAGATCCGGGAAAATTTCAAAAGTTTCGCCTTTTAAACACTTTATTTCTGCGTTAAGAACTTCTTTTATATTGTATGGAAGAATTTTTGTACTCATTCCAACTGCAATTCCTTCTGCTCCAATTATAAGTGCAACTGGAATTTTTGCACGGAACACAACGGGCTCTTCATTTCTGCCGTCGTAGCTTGGAACATAGTTTGTTATGTTTGGATTGTAAAGAAATTCTTTTGCAAGCGGATGAACCCTGCATTCAATATAACGTGGCGCGGAAGCTGTGTCTCCTGTAAACATATTGCCGAAGTTTCCCTGCCTGTCTATAAAAATTCCCTTGTTTGCAAGAACTACAAGTGCGCCTCCAATTGAAGCGTCTCCGTGCGGATGATATTTCATACATTCGCCTACAACACCGGCAACTTTATGGAATTTACCGTCGTCAATTTTAAATAATGTATGCATAATTCTTCGCTGAACAGGTTTTAGTCCGTCTTCAAGATCTGGAATTGCCCTATCGCGAATTACGTAGCTTGCGTATTCAAGAAAATTTTTATTAAACAGATTTTTTACGTATGCCATTTTTAATCCTTTTTTTTACTGACTTTTTATCTCTTGCCTTAAAAACTTAAAATTCAGGCGTCAATGTCAGAAAGAAGATTTTTTTCAATAAATTCCCTTCGCTCCGGAGTATTTTTTCCCATATAGAACTGAAGCAGTTTTGGAACTGCCTTAAGCTGACTTATTTCAACCGGCGTAAGATGCATTGTATCTGGATCAATAAACTGCTTGAATTCTGCAGGATTGATTTCTCCAAGTCCCTTGAATCTTGTTGTTTCAGCAGTTTTTCCAAGTTTTTTCTGAGCCTTGTTGCGCTCTTCTTCACTGTAGCAGTAAATGTTTTCGCTTTTGTTTCTGACTCTAAAAAGCGGTGTTTCAAGAATAAAAACGCGTCCTGTTGTAACAAGTTCCTCAAAGTAACCCAAAAAGAACGTCATTACAAGATTGCGGATGTGGTAGCCGTCGTTATCTGCATCAGTTGCAATAATGATTTTTGAATAACGTAAATTTTCCACATCCATTTCGATTCCAAGCGCGCTCATAAGCTGATAAAGTTCGTCGTTTTTGTAGATTTCGCTTTGCTTTTTTCCGCACATGTTTTCAGGTTTGCCACGAAGCGAAAAAATCGCCTGAAAGTTTGCGTCGCGACTGTGAGTCATTGTGCCGGAAGCAGAATCTCCTTCCGTAATAAAAATCATTGAGTTTTCGCCCTTTGCGCCGTCCTGAACATGATATTTGCAGTCTTTGAGTTTTTTTATTCTTATGCTGACTTTTTTTGCAGCTTCCTTAGCTTCTTTTTTTACAGCACTTAATTCCGTACGAAGTTTTTCGTTTGCTTCGATTTTTTCTTTTAATTTTTTTGCAGATTCAGAATTTTTGTGCAGCCATTCATTTACTCCGGACTGAACTTCGCTTACAATCCACGGGCGAATATCTGTGTTTCCGAGTTTGTTTTTTGTCTGACTTTCAAAAACAGGATCTTTTACCTTTACAAGAACCGCGCTGCTCATTCCTTCGCGTACATCTTCGGCTCTGAAATTTGAATTGTAAAAATCATTTACTCCGCGAACAAATCCTTCTTTGAATGCGTTTAAATGTGTTCCTCCGTCCGCAGTGTACTGTCCGTTTACAAAACTAAAGTGATTTTCTCCGTAAGAATTTGTGTGCGTAAATGCAAATTTTATGTGTTCTCCAACGTAGCTTCCAATCGGATAGAGAGCCTCGTCGTCCATTTCTTTGTTAAGAAGATCAAAAAGTCCGTTGCTGCTGAAATATTCTTTTCCGTTAAATTTTAAAGTGAGACCTTCATTTAAATAAGCGTAGTTCCAGATTCTGTTTTCTACAAATTCCATGTTGAAATCGTACTTGCCAAAAATTTCTTCATCAGGAACAAATTCAAAATAAGTGCCATTTGGCTGTTTTTCTTTAAGTTTGCCAGTTCTTTCGTTAAGAAGTTTGCCTTTTTCAAAAACAGCTTCGCAGCATTTTCCGTCGCGGATTGAAATTACGCGGAAATACGAAGAAAGTGCATTTACAGCCTTAGTTCCAACACCGTTCATTCCTACAGAAAACTGAAAAACATCGTCATTGTACTTTGCACCAGTATTTATTTCGCTCACACATTCTACAAGCTTGCCGAGCGGAATTCCTCTTCCGTAATCGCGTACTTTTACCCGCCTGTCTTTTACAATAATGTCGATTTTTTTACCGTAGCCCATAATAAATTCGTCTACGGCATTATCAATAACTTCTTTGAGCAGAATATAAA
>CAVCIJ010000120.1:0-5034 GCA_963601995.1 bacterium
TTACGCCTGCTTCACGAGTTTGCCGCAACTTGCGGTTGCGAAAACTCGCAAATTCTTCTTGTTAAGAAATTAATTTTTTATTAATCGAAAATTTTGTCAGTAACAGAAGAGAATTGCTTCGCGATGGAATGAGCGAACAGCGAAGGCTGGAGGACCGGCCGCAAGAAATTGGCTGTGCTTCAGGTTAAATCAAAAAAACGATTGTTGTATTTTCCAATGATAAATGCTAGAATCCTTGCAATTTTAATTTATAGTAGGAAAAAGTTTATGCTTACACTTAAATTTGGCGGAACCAGTATGGGATCTGCAAGACGTATTTTGGACAGCGTGGAAATTATGACTGGCAGAGCCAAGTCTGATAAAATTTCGGTTGTGGTGAGTGCAGTTGCCGGTGTTTCTAATAAACTTCAGGCGGCGATTGACGGATGTATTTTAGGCAACGATCCGCTTCTTTTTATAAATGAAATTAAAACTATTCACAGTGATATTTGTTCTGAAATTAAGGCGGCTCTTCCTTCTTTTGATTCTGAGCGTGTTTTGAAGAGAATTGATGAAAATCTTAAGGAACTTGAAAAACTTCTTACCGGAATTGTGAATTTTCAGGAATGTCCTGACAGCGTTCATTGCAGAATTATGGGAATGGGCGAACTGATGTGTGCTCCGATTGTGGAAGCCGTTCTTCTTGCTAAAAATCAGAGTGTGATTCTTCTTGATTCCCGCAAGTACATTTTTACTACTGGAAATCAAAAAGAAGGCGATCCTGATTATGCTCATTGCGCAGATGCCTTTGCTGACTGGCGCGACGGGACTTCTCCTTCTGCACAAATTCTTTTACTTCCGGGATTTATCTGCTCGTGGATTGGCGGAACTGGATGCAAGCCTGTTATGGGACTTTTAGGACGCAATGGTTCAGATTTTAGCGCGGCGATTGTGGGTGCCTGTCTTGGTGCTTCAAAAGTTGAGTTTTGGACTGATGTTGACGGAATTTATACAGCGGATCCGCGTGTTGTAAAAGACGCTATCCTCGTAAAAGATATGAGTTATGAAGAGGCGATGGAGCTTTCTTTCTTTGGTTCGAAAGTTTTGCATCCAAAAACTCTGGCTCCTCTTGCTGCAAAAAATATTGAAGCGTGGAGTTTGAATTCTCATAATCCTAGTGCCCGCGGAACTTGTATTGGAAGAGGTCCTTTTGAAAGCGAAAAAGATGCCGGTCCTGTACGCGGAATCAGCTGTCTTAAAGACTGTTCAATGATTTCTGTAAGCGGTTCTGGAATGAAGGGAAGAAAGGGTATGGCTGCCCGTATTTTTTCTGCGGTAAGCAATGCCGGAATTTCCATTCTTCTGATTACTCAGTCTTCTTCGGAATATACGCTTTCTTTCTGCGTACGAAAGGCTTTTTCAGATAAGGTTCAAGATGTTTTAAAAAGTGAATTTTCACTTGAAATCAGCACAAAACTTATAAATCAGATTGAAGTTCAAAAGGACTGTGCAATTGTTTCAATTGTTGGCGATGCGATGAAGCAAAAAAGAGGCGTTGCAGGTACATTTTTTGATTCACTTGCCAGCCGCGACATAAATATTTTAGCAATTGCTCAAGGTTCAAGCGAAAGATCTATTTCTGCGGTAATTAAGGCTGAAGACGGAGATATGGCGGTTCGTGTTGTGCATCAGTTTTTCTTCAATACAGTTCAGTCAATTCAGGTTTACGCTTTTGGTGCTGGAACAATCGGCGGAACTTTGCTTGATCAGATTAACGAGCAGCAGGATTTGCTTTTGGAACAGGGAATCGATATTAAGGTTATGGCGATTGCAAATATTGACGGAATGATTTTTGACGCTGATGGAATAAATCTTGACGGCTGGAGAGACAAGGTTAAACTTAACGGCAAAAAAACTAATCTTGATGAAATTCTTGAATTTGTAAAGGAAACCAAGCCTCTTAATCCGATTTTTGTGGACTGCACTGCAAGTTATGATCTTCCTGAACGCTACATAGATATTTTAAAAGCCGGAATGAACATTGCAACTCCAAACAAAAGAGCCAATTCGATGAGTATGGAATTTTATCATCAGCTTAGAAAAACTGCTAACGAAATGCACGTTCGCTTTTTGTACGAGACTAATGTTGGTGCTGGACTTCCGATTATTGATACTTTGCAGAATCTTTTTAAATCAGGCGACAGACTTACAGGATTCAATGGAATTATGTCGGGCTCGCTTTCTTATATTTTTGGAAAACTTGATGAAGGTAAAAAATTCAGTGAGGCTGTTCTTGAGGCAAAAAAACTCCGCTATACTGAGCCGGATCCTCGTGATGACTTAAAAGGAACTGATGTTGCAAGAAAAGCTCTTATTATTGCACGCGAAGCTGGAATGGAAATTGAACTTGATGATATTGAAATGCGTTCTATTTTCCCGTCGGACTTTAGTCTTGAAGGAACAACTGAAGAATTTTTGGCTAAACTTCCTGAACTTGATTCTTACTTTGATGAAAAAATGGCTTCACTTAAAAAAGAAAATAAGGTTCTTAGAATGGCGGCTTCAATTAAAGATGGAAAAGTTAGCGTTGGAATGCTTGAAGTTGGTTCTGACGATCCTCTTTATGGAGTTCGCGGCGGTGAAAATGCCTTTGTATTCCATACGGCGCGCTACACTCCGATTCCGCTTACAGTGCGTGGATACGGTGCCGGTGCTGGCGTTACTGCGGCAGGTGTATTTGGCGATATTTTGCGCACAGTCAGCTGGAACAGTTCTACTTTTTAATCAGTTTATTGACGCAGCTTAAAAAATGGAAAGTTTTTCAGAAAAAATTTTATGCGCGTATGCAGGAAAACCAGGTGCTTATGCTGAGCAGGCAATAAAAAAATATTTTGGGTTCCGCTCTTCGCCTTTTGCGCTTGGTTCTTTTTCTGACGTTTTTAATGCAGTTTCAAGTGGCAAAGTTCAGTGTGGAATGATTCCAATTGAAAACAGTTTGAATGGATCTATTTATCAGAATTATGATAATTTTGTGCGCAACAGCGATGTTGTAATTGCAGCTTCTGTAATGCTTAGCATTCATCATTCACTTTTGGTTTGCAAAGGTGCTTCCTTTGATGACATAAAAACCGTTTACTCTCATCCGCAGGGATTTGGTCAGTCAAGAGATTTTTTGGAGCAGCATAAAAACTGGACTTTAATCGATTCTGTTTCGACTGCAACTGCCGCCGAACACGTTGCATTTTGCAAAGACAGTTCAAAGGCTGCAATCGGTTCAACTGTAAATGCTGAACTTTACAATCTTGACATTCTTGCCGAAGACATTCAGGACGAAAAAAGTAATTATACAAGATTTGTTTTGATTACAAAAAAAGATTCGTTTTTGAACAGCAGCTGCGACTATGATACTGCAAGTTTGATTTTTACCACAAAAAACGAAAGTGGTGCTCTTTACAGAACACTCGGTGTGTTTGCCAGACTTAATTTAAATATGACAAGAATTGAATCGCGGCCAATAAAAGGCGAGTTGTGGAAAAGCTGGTTTTATGTTGATCTTGAAATGAAAAATATTTGCAATGAGTCAAATGATTTTATACAATCATTATTGAGCGAACTTAAAGAAAATACGGAGTCGGTCAGGCTTTTGGGCGTTTACAAAGAAGGTGTGGCTGACGAGTGAATTTTAAAGTTCACTTTGAAAAAGCGATATTTTAAAGACTTAAAATTTGTGAGGGTATCTTTTTAAAATCAGTAAAAATGATTTTTTTAGATGCTTTGAAATCCTGGAGGAATGATTATGGATAAAAAATATGTGCTTTCTGTTCTAGTTGAAAATCATGCTGGAGTTTTGAGCCGCGTTTCAGGACTTTTCAGTAGAAGAGGTTACAATATTGACTCGCTGAATGTGTGCGAAACTTCAGATCCAAATAAGTCAAGAATGACAATTGTTGTTTGTGGCGACGAATATATTTTGGAGCAGATCGAAAAGCAGCTTTCAAAACTTGTGGAAGTAATTTCAATTGAGCACTGCGAATCTTCTTCAACTACACAGCGCGAAATGGCTTTAATAAAAGTTAAGGCTGACGGCAGCAGCAGAGCGGTTATTATTGAAACCTGCAATATTTTCCGCGCGCATATTGTTGATGTTGCAGAGAATTCTTTGATTGTGGAAGCAACTGGAAGTGAAGATAAAATTTCTTCTTTAATCAGGCTGCTTGAACCTTACGGAATCCTTGAGTTTTTAAAGTCTGGTCTTGTTGCAATGGATCGTGGCGAAAAAGTAATGAAATAATTTTTTTTAAGAAAATATTTTTTTACAAGGGAATTTTTAAAAAGTGATTTTTAAAAGTTCCCTTTATTTTTTGATTTTGATCCACTTTTCATCAAAAATTTTCCACGAAAAATTTTTTTCAGATGCACCTGCGATTTTAAACACATTCATTTTAAGCGGAAAAATTTGATAAGAAAGTTTTGTATTTATAAAATCAATGTTAAGTTTTTTTTCGGAAATTTTTTGAGCAAAATAAATCTTTACTTCCTTTTTATCTTTTTTTGAATCAGTATAAAAAAAATCCAGTGAAAAATAAAATTTTTTTTCTCCGTCAAATTCAATTTTTGTAAAAACACATTTCCTGCATTGTGAAAAATTTAATTCTTTTTCAAAATTTTCAGAATCAGAAAAAGCCCAGAGCGGAAAATTCGGAATAAGCGTACACGATTTTTCTGGATAATTGTTTGCTGTAAAAATGAAATTTTCCTGTAACTTTGAAAGCGAAAACAAAATGTCTTTGTGCGGAATAAGAACCTTCATTTTTTTAGTATAGAGCAATTTTTTTTTTAGCGGTAGTATATGAATATGAACAAAAAAATTCTCATTGCACTTTATTCTGTTAGCGGAGCTCTGCTGATTTTTTTACTTTCGCTGCTGATTTTTTTTAAAGTCAGAACGCAAAAATCAAATCTTGTATATAATGGCGAAAATCTTTTTGCTCTGAACAGGGCGGCACTAAAGTCTGAATGCAAAAATCCTAAAAAATCATTTATGTATTATGGATT
>CAVCIJ010000121.1:0-5344 GCA_963601995.1 bacterium
GCTGTAGAAGTCTGCAGTCTTCCCTGACTTTCTGTAACCGGAACACGCTGAACTCTGTGAACACCGCTTTCAAAACGGAGCGTTCCGTAAACAAATTTTCCCTGTATGGAAGTAACAATTTTGTTAAATCCGCCGACTTCAGTTTCCTGAGCTTCCATTGTTTCGTATTTCCAGCCCTTTCTTTCGCAAAGATGGCAGTACATTTCCCACATATCGCGCACAAAAAGACTTGCTTCATCTCCGCCGGCAGCACTTCTTATTTCAAGAATAATATTTTTTTCATCAAGAGGATCAGGCGGAATCAGTTTAAGTTTTATTTTTTCTTCAAGTTCAGGCTGCTCTCCTTCAAGAGATTTTAATTCTTCTCTGGCCATTTCCTTCATTTCAGCATCATCTTCAGCAGTAATCATCATTTTTGCATCTTCAATTCCGCTGAGAACCTTTTTGTATTCATCGTAAAGTTCCATCAAATCGCTAAGATACTGATGTTCGCGCATTGTGTCCTTGTATTTTTTTTGATCTTTTACAAGTTCAGGATCGTTTATAAGTTCCGAAACAGTTTTAAAACGCTCTGAAAGTTCTTCTAATTTTTTCAATAAATCCATAATCCAAGCATTTTATAGATTTTTAAGGTGAATATCAATTCTTGTTTTTTTTGTATAAACAGACTTTTTATTTGGAGCAAATTTTTTTTACTTGCGGCGCGCTTTCCGCCGTTTCATTCCTACGCTACGCTTCGGAACGCTGCGCGCGGCTACAATCCCGGCTAAGTTTTAGTTCAAGAACGAAAATAAATTCATATCAAAAAGACCGCGAGTTTGTCTGCTGTTACTAACAAAATTTTCTGCCAACAAAAAAATACTCTTCTTAACAAAAAATCCACGAGTTTTCGTAACCGCAAGTTGCGGCTGCTAACGAAGACTTTTTATTTGGGAAAATTTATCTCTTAACCGAAAGTTTTCTTAGTAACGCACAATTTTTGTTAACTGAAAAAAAAATTCTTGCTAACCCGCCAGGTGCGTGTTACTGATAAAATTTGCTGTCCAATAAAAATTCTTCTTTTAATACACAATTTTCATCATCACGAACATAAAATCTAAAAAAATCATCATTTTCATAATTATAAAAAAGTTGTAAAATATTTTTGTTAAAAATAAATTTTATTCGAGGAAATTTTTATGAATTTTGTAGAAAATCTTGAAAAAAAAGCGGCTGCACTTTCAAAAACAATTGTTCTTTGCGAAGGAGAAGACAAAAGAGTTGTTGAAGCGGCTGCAAAAATTGTCAGCAAAGGAATTGCAAAAATCATTCTTCTTGGAAAAAAAGACGAATGTCAGAAACTTGTTCCAGAAGCGGATCTTTCCGGAGTAAAAATCGTTGATCCAAGTGAAGACGAAAACGCCGATAAATACGCAGAAATTCTATTCAACGCAAGAAAGGGAAAAATCAACAAAAAAACAGGCGAACCAGAATACGCTGATATTAACGCTGCAAAATCTTACATTTTAAAAGATTACACAATGTACGGTGCTCTTATTTTAAAAGCTGGAGACGCAGACGGATTTGTTTCAGGTGCCTGCCACTCAACCGCAAACACTTTGCGACCTGGACTTCAGGTAATCAAAACCGCACCTGGAATCAGCACAGTTTCATCAAGTTTTATTATGGTTGCCCCGGAAGGCGGAAACAAATACATTAGCGAAGGAGTTGCACTTATGGGCGACTGCGCAATAAATATTGAACCTGACGCAGCCCAACTTGCTGACATTGCAATTGCAACTGCCCAAACAGCTCAAAAAATTGCCGGAATTGAACCAAAAGTTGCACTTCTTTCATTTTCTACAAAAGGAAGCGGAAATGATTCAAAAGGACTGAACACAGTTGGAAAGGTTCAGGAAGCCGTTAAAATTGCTCAGGAAAAAGCACCGAATCTTACCCTTGACGGAGAATTCCAGTTTGACGCAGCAGTTGCCCCGGAAGTAGGAGAACTTAAAGCTCCTGGAAGCAAGGTTGCAGGACACGCAAACACCTTTATTTTCCCAAATATCAACGCTGGAAATATTGGATACAAAATTTGCCAGAGAATGGGCGGCTGGATGGCGATTGGTCCTGTTTGTCAGGGATTTGCAAAACCGCTTAACGATTTAAGCCGTGGCTGCAATGTAGATGATATTGTTGCAACAGTAGCCGTAACTGCACTTCAAGCATAAAAACATTTTTTATAGGAAAAAAATAAAAGGCTGCCTAAGAAAATTAGATCTTTTTTAGACAGCCTTTTGTATAAAAAAAATTCAATTACAAACAAAATTCTGAACTTTTTTCATTACATCTTTTAAAAGAGCAATGTCAGCAAAAATATCTCCTGTTTCAAGAGAATGATTTGCATTTTCATAAAGATAAAGCGGAATTTTCTGTTTTCCGCAGATTTCACTCAATTTTTCGTTTTTTATCCAAGTATCAGAAGTTCCGTGAAAGACAATCGCATTTTTCTGATTAAAATCAAAAGTTTCTTTAAGCGGAGTAAAAAAAACGTGGCTAACATCAAGATTTTTTGAAGAAGCAATTTTTGCCGCCGCAAAAGTTCCTATGCTTTTAGAAACAAAAACAATTTTACTAAATGCAGAAAAATCATCACTTTCAAGGCAAATTTCGGACTGTTCAAAAGCAATTTCTTCAGAAAGTGAAATTTTTTTCTTATCACCCAAAATTTTTTCAGGAAACCCAGAATAATTTATATTGATAATTTCAAATCCGCTTTTTTGAAGAAATTTTCGCGTGTAATAAAGAAGCGGCTTATCATTTGTATATCCGATTCCGGGAAAAAACACAGCTAAATTTTTCATTTTAAAATTTATTTTGTCACATTAAATTTAAAGAAAAGCACATCGCCATCTTGAACCACATATTCTTTTCCTTCCTGGCGATATTTTCCGGCAGCCTTGATTTCTGCTTCGCTGCCGTACTTTCTTAAATCATCAACTGTATAAGCTTCTGCTTTTATAAAGCCCTTTTCAAAATCTGTGTGAATAACACCTGCAGCCTTCGGAGCCTTATCTCCTGCGTGAATAGTCCATGCGCGACACTCATCACTTCCGGCAGTAAAGAAAGTACGAAGTCCCATAAGATGATAAACATGACGGCTCAAAACTGTAAGTCCGCTTTCTTTTAATCCAACAGCATCCATAAATTCCCTGCGGTCAGCCTCATCGCTTATTTCGCTTAAATCAGCTTCAAATTTTCCGCAGATAACAACAACTTCGCTTCTTTCGTCCTGAGCAATGCGTTTTACAGTTTCTACATATTTATTTGTTCCAGAATCAATTGTATCTTCGTCAATATTGCAAACAAAAACCTGTGGCTTGATTGTAAGAAGATGCAAATCATAAACGGCTTCTTTTTCTTCGTCAGTCAAATCTGCCATTCTTGCGCATTTTCCGTCTTCGAGCAAAGGCTTTATTTTTTCAACTGCACTAAAATACGGAGCAAGACGTTTTTCTTCATCTTTTCCAAGAGCACGAATCTGTTTAGTTAATTTTTCGGCTCTTTTACTGATTGTATCCAAATCTGCCTGCGCAAGTTCAAAATCAATTGTTAAAATATCACTTTCCGGATCAATGCTTGCATCGGTTTTTGCGTCTTCTCTTACGTGCTGAATGTCAGGATTATCAAAGCAGCGGACAACGTGCGCAATAACGGCTGTTTCGCGAATGTTTGCTAAAAACTGATTTCCAAGTCCCTCACCTTTTGAAGCACCTTTTATTAAACCCGCAATATCTACAAAATCAACACTTGCAGGAATTTTCTTTTTTGGATTAAAAACACCCGCCATAAAATCCAGGCGTTCGTCCGGAAGATCCACAACGCCAACATTCGGATCAATTGTGCAAAAAGGATAATTTTCCGCGCTGGCAGGAGACTTTGTTAGCGCACTAAAAATAGTTGATTTTCCAACATTTGGAAGACCTACAATGCCGCAAGTAAGTTTCATATATTTTCCCTTTACTTAAACTAAAATAATTTTTCAGCGAAACTATAAAACTTTTACGCAAAATAAACAATCTGAAGAAAAATTTTAACAGAAAGGCAAAAAATAAGTCAGAAAATCATTCTACCTCAATTCCGCTTCCGCTTATTTTTACAGAAAAACTTCTGCCTGCTTCATCATAATAACATTCTGTAAAATCTGAAGCATCGAAAGTCTTTGAATAATACAAAGTTCCGCTATTTTGCGAATTTGCTTTTGTGTAAACAAGAAAAATTCCTGATTTTTCAAGATTTTCGTTTGTCAGCAAAGATTCTTCGCTTTCATCAGCGTAAAAAGAAGCAGATTCTAAAAAACCCGTAAAATATTTTCCGTTAATTTCCAGAACAAAAGAAATGTATTCGCCGCTTGAAATTCCGTCGCACGTATAGCCGGCAGACAAAGATTCAGTTTCGCCCGCCTTTACAGTTTTTGATTCAGTGCCTGAAGAAAATGCTCCATCTCAATGCAGAAAAAAAAATAAGGTAGAATCAAAACAAAACGCCCTTTTTACAAAAAAAACAATATGTGCTAAAATCGCCTCCATGAAAATTCTTGCAAAAAAATCTAGTCTGAGCGGGGAAATTTGCATTCCCGGCTCAAAATCACATACAATCCGGGCTCTTCTTTTGGCGTGTCTTGCTGATGGAACTTCGCACATTACAAATCCTCTTGAAAGCGCAGACTGCATAAGCGCAGGAAATGCAATTCCGCTTTTGGGTGCAAAAATTTCTTTTGGCAAGGAATGGACTGTTTTGGGAGCAGGAGAAAACATTCATCTTCCAGACGACGTTGTAAATGTTGGCAACAGTGGCTCGCTATTATATTTTCTTTCGGCAATTGCAGCAACTTTTGATGGATATTCTGTTTTTACAGGAGACGCAAGCATAAGAAAACGACCTGTTCTTCACGTAGTTGACGCTCTAAATCAACTTGGAGCAAAAGCCTTTGTTTCAAGACCCGGATATAATGGATGTCCGCTGATTGTAAAAGGTCCTGTAAAAAATCCGCAAAAAATTGTTACAGAAGGATCTGTTTCAAGTCAGTATATTACAGGTCTTATGATGAGTGCCTGCAGACTTAACGGAACACTCGAAATTGAACTTACAAATCCTAAAGAAACACCTTATCTTACGATGACTCAGGTTTGGCTTAACAAAGCAGGCGTGCAATGTGAAATAAGCAGCGATTTTCATCACATAAAAGTTTATGGGCCTGCAAAAATCAAGGCATTTAACACAGCAATTCCAAGCGACTGGGAAGGCGTTGCTTTTCCACTGATCGCAGCTTTAGTTGTAATTTCGCTGTTACTAACTAAAGCTG
>CAVCIJ010000122.1:0-14155 GCA_963601995.1 bacterium
GGAGATAAAATTCAAAATCTTCCGTAAAATTTATGTCTAAAAGAAACTGTAAAATCTGCATAAAAAAAGGCTGCACCGCTTCTTGCGTCTGAAAGTGCAAAATTTGAACTTGAAGTGGTCTTTTTTGAATATGAAATTCCGTAAAGAGAATTTAATGCACTTGCTTGAACTGAAATTTTTAAAGAATTGCTTTGTGAAAGAAAAAAATCTGTTCCAAATAAAAATTTTGCACCGCTAAAAAAAGCCTGCATTTTGTCAAGATAATAAGTGTTCGTAAGAAAATGAGTATCGAGCGAATCGGTAAAAATAAAAGGACAAATTGCAAAACTTGAGAAAAATTTTATGTGCGGAAGAAGATTTTGTTCAGCAGAAAGTCCGAGCCAAAAAACGTAATTTATGCGTTCAAGTTTTAGAACATCGCCAGAAAAATTTCCAGTCTGTTTTGCATTCGTGTATTCGTCGTAATATCCTTGTGAGTTTTCGCTTCCGTACCAATAAGTTCCGTCTTGAGCTAAAAACGAAGAGTAA
This sequence comes from bacterium, assembly GCA_963601995.1. GTDB lineage: Bacteria > Spirochaetota > Spirochaetia > Treponematales > Treponemataceae > Treponema_D. The sequence goes on from CAVCIJ010000122.1 coordinate 529, forward strand.
GAATAATCAAATTGACCAAAGAATTTTAAATTGCACTGATTTTTTAATTTGATTGAATAATTTAACTCTAAAATCCAATTGTAGTAGCGCTGCGCAATGCAGGAAGATTCGCTGTAATTTGTTTTTAATGATGCAATGCTTTCGTCTGTTGACCATTTTTGCACTGTTAAATTCATCCAGTCTGAATCAAGAACGCTTCCGCAGTTTAAAAAAGGAATTGCTTCCTGATATTTAAATGAAACGTTAAATCCGTAAATTCCTGCTTCAATCTTTGCTCCGGCAAAAAACAAAGGCTTTTGTTCCCAATTGAGTTCGCTGAGTTTTTTTATTTCACCAGCAGAATTTTCTGTAAACACAAATTCGTCTTGTTTCCCAAATCTTGTGGTAAAGTACGGTTCAAGATTTAAATTTACGTTCTTTTGAAAAAAGTTTTCGCTTGAAAACAATGGCTGAGTCAGAAAAAGAATCAAAAAACTTAATTTAAAAATTTTTTTCATAAAAAATAATATTTGCGTTTTTAGAGATTATCTTCATTTTCATCTGCAAGCGGATCAACTTTAAAAACTTTTTCAAGTTGTTTTCTAACGGCTTCTAAATCTTTTGGATAAGGGGCTGTAAAAGTCATTTTTTCATTAGTTGACGGATGAAAAATTGTAAGATGATAAGCATGCAGCGCAAGTCTCGAAAGTAACGGTTTTTCTTCCTCAAGATTTCCGTTGTATTTGCGTTTAAAATCGCTGAGTCTTACAGGTTTTTGATTTCCTGAGTAAAGCGGATCGCAAACAATACAAAGTCCATTTGCTTGAAGATGAGCGCGAATTTGATGAGTTCTTCCTGTGTGAGGAATTGCTTCAATCCAGCTGTACGGACCGCAGTTTCCTAAAAGTCTAAAATCTGTGATAGAAATTTTTCCATGAGTTTTGTTTACAACAGTTCTGTGGCGAATATCTCCGTCTGGTAAAAGTTTTAGGTCAACATGCAAATTTTGCCAAAGAGGATGTCCGTTAACTAAACAATGATAAATTTTCTTAACTTTGCGATCTTCAAATTGCATTGAAAGATTTTTGTGACTTTCAGCATTTTTTGCGTAAATAACAAGTCCGCTTGTATCTTTGTCAATTCGATGAACTGCATAAAGTCTCCCGAATTCTTTTTCTGCAAGAATATCAAGTCGTGGTGCATCAGCGTCATAACGGTCAGCAGCAATTAAAAGACCTGAACGTTTGCTCAGAACAACAATATCGTCATCATTATAAATTACTGAATAATCTGAATTTTGTTTCATTCCGTAATTATAGAAAATATCTTTTTTTTTTTAAAGATTGACAGGGTGACTGTTTTGAACGGAAAAAGATAAGTCAGAATTTGATGCTGATTTGCGTGTTAACAAACGAAATTTTTTACTGCCAGGAATTTTTCAATAATTACGTAGAAAATTTTATTTCCTTGATTTTCCAAAAATTTTCCTTAAAAATATATGTATATGAAAAAATTTTTTGCTTTTTTATTTATTTTTGCCTTTGGAGCAGAAATTTTTGCTGCCGGAAGAATTTCTGAGCAGCGACAAAAGTTGATTGATTATGCACTTAGTTTGCAAGGTGTAAAATATCTTTATGCTGGTTACGAAGATCCAAAAAAAGGTTTTGATTGCAGTGGATTTATATTTTATACCGCAAGAAATTTTAAGGATCCAAGTGGTACTTCTCATCAGCTTCCAAGAACTGCAAAGGCAATGTATTCAAAATGCCAGAAAATTGATAGTAAAGAAAAGGAACCTGGAGATTTGATTTTTTTTGCAAATAGTTCAGGTGTTATAAATCATGTGGGAATTTATGGCGGAATTTATCATAATTCTAAAAATCCGAATACAAAATTTGAAGGGAAAAGGGTTTTTATTTCGTGCATAAGCGACGGTCCTCGAACAGGAGTTGTGCTTGAGCTGCTGGACGCGAAGTATTGGAAAAATCATTTTTATGGATACGCGAGATTTTTGCCAAAAACTTCAGAATATAATCAAAAATATCCGCCAAAGAAATAGTTGCGGCTGTTGACATTTTGTGTACTAAGAAAAAATTTGAAGATTGTGTGCGTAATGTCGAGTTTTGTTATAAACAAAAAAATTTTGTACTAAGTCGAAGCACAGAATTTTTTATTCTAAGAAGATTTTTTTATGATTTTTAAATTTTAGTATTTTACAGGAAATTTTATATGAAAAATTCAAAGATTTTGATTTTTTTATCATCTGCAGTTTTGCTTTTGCTTGTTTCGTGCTCGTCAAATATTGAAATAAGAGCGAATCTTGATAAAAGTTCTGATGTAAAATTTTCTATGAATTTGGGAAATGAATTTTACGGAATTATTCAGAATTTAACTTCTGGAATGGCGGAATTGAACGAGTCAACTGGGCTTGATTCTGAAAATATTATTTTTTCTGAGAGCGAAATAAAATCAAATTTTGAGGGAAGTGATTTTAAAAATCTGAGTGTAGAAGTTCCAAATGAAAAAGAACTTTTGATTTCTGGCAAAATTCCTTCTCCTGAAAATCAGATTGCGGTAAACGACGGTTCAAATATAAAAATTGCAAATTTTCTTACCTGCACAGATTCTTCGCTTACAATTATTCTTTCTCCGCAAAATGTTCGGGAAGTTGTAAAAAATTTACCGTCTGAAACGCAAAGTTATCTTGATTTGTTTATGGCACCAGTTTTTGGTTCAGAAATGATGAGTGTGCAGGATTATAAGAATTTGATTTCTTTGGTTTACGGAAATGAAATATCTTCTGTTTTAGAAAAGGCTTCTGTAAAAGTTTCGTTACTGCCTCCTGAAGGAAAATCTATAAAAAAAGCCTCGCTTTCTGATACTGAACAATCAAAAACTTCTTTAAAAAAAGCGGTTTTTTCGGTTCCTTTACTTGATTTTCTTACATTGCAAAATGCAAAAACTTTCAGCATAAGCTGGTAGTTTGTAAAAATTTCTTAATATTGCTTTGATATTTTGCCGAATGTTTACAATTTGATGATTGTGAATTATAATATTAGGTTATGGAAATACAAAGTGCTCAGCAAACTCAGCGTCTCTTTGAAGCATATAAAAACATAGAAGTTATTTTTTCTAAGGATATTATAAAGGCGCTGAAACTTGATCCGCGTCAAATTTATATAAAAAGCGCCGGTTCTCAGTGGCCTTGTATAATAAATTCTACTTCATTTATTCAGGCAAAGATTATTTTAGGAACAAGTGGCGGTGCATTTCAGGCTTTGTCTAAAAAGGATCCAGCTCCAATCAGTTTGCGTTTTAGCTTTTATGAAGCTGACGGTCAGATTTTTAGTTTTTTTATTTCGGGAAAAGTTCTAGAAGTAAATCCGTACATAAATAATAAAGATTTGTCTATAATCACGTTGCAGTACACTCAGCGGCCGCCGGATGATTTAATATTGATGATTGGTCATCTTCTTGATGCAAACGAAAATTTTTTAAAGCGTAAGGAAGAGCGCATTCCTATTACAAGTGAAAGCCTCAGAAAACTTAATATCGCTAAAAAAGAAACTATTATTACAATTCAGAATATTCCACGTCATTGTATTTTGCAGGATATCTCTTTTGGCGGCACAAAGGTTATTCTTTTGGGGTTGGCTCAATATTTGATGAATAAAGAATGTGTGCTTAGACTTGAATTTGTTGACCCGGACGAAAATATTGAACTGAAAGGAGTCATTGTTGGTTCAGCTTTTTTGCAGGGACGAAAAGATATTTTTAGTGCAAATATAAAATTTGATGAAAATTCAATAAGTCTTGCATATAAAATCAGAATCAATAAATACATTTCTTCTATGCGAAAAGATGAATTGAAACAAAATTCTTTAGGGCAGGCGAATTGAAATTTTTAAAAATTCAATTTTTAGACTTGCTGTTCTAGTATAGAAAAGTTAAAAATCATCAAGGTTTTAAAGTTTTTTTGTGCATTTTTAAAAACAAGAGGAACATTATGAATCCAGCAGATCCATTAAAATCAATTTTTTATATTAAGTTGCCGGAAGGATTTAAACTTTCTTCTTCGCCTATTCACATTGATCCGAATATTCTTTTACCAGTTCAAAAAAAGGATGGAGATGAAAGCAGCACTTTTGATGTAAGTACGCTGTCGCAGGAGCAGATTCTTTCTGGGCTGCTTACAGTTCTTGCTTATGAACCAGAAACGAAAAATGCTGAATATTACCGCAAACTTTTGGAAGAAGCACGTCCTGGACTAAAAAAAGAACTTGCCGAAGCAGCGATTTTAAAAACTAGAAATGAAGACTGGGATTTGGCTGAAGAAATTTGGATGGCACTAAAAGGTGTTTATCCTGATGACCCCGCAATCACATTGAATTTTGCACTTTTCTTTGATCAAAAAGCTGATTCTTACAGACGGAGTGGGCTTAACGAAGATGCAGACGCGTATGATGACAGTGCTTACCGCTATTATACCGAAGCTATGGACAGTGAACCTCCGCTGGCAGATGCATATTTTAATGCAGCGTTTTTTCATTTGAAGCGGCACGAGTTTGGCGATGCAAAAGAGGATTTTGAAAATTACATTGCTCTTACAACAGATTTGACTGACGAAGAACTTGGCGAAAATGGAATTTATAAAAAAGAGCGTGCTCAGGAAATGATAAATAAAATTGCAAATCGTAATCTTGAGGACGTGCATTTTCATGACGCTTATACGCTGATTTCAAGTGGACAGGAAGAAAAAGGAATTCTGGAAATTCAAAAATTTTTGCGTGATAATCCGGCAGTTTGGAATGCATGGTTTTTGCTAGGTTGGGGCTTGAGAAGGCTTAACAGATTTGATGATGCTAAACAGGCATTTTTAAAGGCAAGGGAATGTGAAGGTGGAGATGATAATGCGAACACTTTAAATGAACTTGCAATTTGTCAGATGGAAACTGGCGAGAGCGACGAAGCAAAAAAAACTTTGTCTGATGCTTTGAATCTTGACCCAGAAAATACAAAAATTATAAGTAACTTGGGATTTATTGCTTTGCAGGAAGGTGATTCTGAAGAAGCTTTTCGTTATTTTCAAACTGTTCTTGAAATTGATCCAAGCGATAAAATTGCAAAAGAAAAGTCTGATGAATTAAAGGTTCTTTTGGGAATTTAAGCCGATTTTTTTATTTCAGCATAAATCAATAAAAAAAAGCACTGGTTTTTTGAAGTGAACTTCATTTTAATGCCGGTGCTTTTTTTTGTAAAACGTGGCTTGAAATTGCAGCAAAAAAACTCTAATTGCAGGCTTTTTAAGGTATTTTTAGTAAACCTTTAGTTTTTTCCTTTGATTTGTTTCATCATATTGACCATTTCGATTGCTCCAAGTGCACAATCGTAGCCTTTGTTGCCGGCCTTTGTTCCAGCCCTTTCAATTGCCTGCTGGATTGTATCAGTTGTTAGAATTCCAAACATTACTGGCATCTGAGAATTTAATCCGACTTGAGCAACTCCTTTTGAAACTTCAGCGCAAACATAATCATAATGGCTTGTACTTCCGCGAATTACAGCTCCTAAGCAAATCAGTGCATCGTACTTTCCGCTTTGTGCCATTTTTTCTGCGGCAACAGGAATTTCAAAACTGCCAGGAACCCAGCATAAGTCAATGTCTTCGTCTTTTACATCGTGTCTTAGAAGTGCATCCTGAGCACCTTCAATCAACTTTGAAACAATAAATTCATTGAAGCGGGCTGCAACAATACCGATTTTCATTCCTGAAGCATTTGTTAATTTTCCTTCGATAATATTCATATTTTCCTCCAAAAAAAATTATAACTGAACTAAAAAAATCATTTTCAAAAGTTAAAATTTTTAAAATACATATAAATTATAAGCCTTCCAGAATATGACCCATTCTGTGTGCTTTTGTTTTTAAGTAAAATTCGTCTTGCGAACGTACACCTAAATCAATTGGAATTCTTTCTGTGATTTCAAGACCGCATTCTTCGCTGTTTAAACCGTAAATTTTTTGCGGATTGTTTGTCATCAATCGGATTTTTGAAACGCCTAAATCCCGAAGAATTTGAATTCCGCAGTTGTAGTCGCGAGCATCAACAGGAAGACCTAAAGCAACATTTGCGTCAACTGTGTCCATTCCTTTGTCTTGGAGAGCATATGCTCTGATTTTGTTTAAAAGTCCGATTCCTCTGCCTTCCTGCCGCAAGTAAACCAAAACTCCGCGTCCTTCTTTTGCAATCATTTTCATTGCGGCTGCAAACTGATCTCCGCAATCGCATTTTAATGAACCAAAAGCATCTCCTGTAAGACATTCGCTGTGTACGCGGCAAAGAACAGGATTTCCGTCATCAATTTTTCCCATAACAAGAGCACAGTGTTCAATATTTGAACTGTGATCTTTAAATCCGTAAAGAATGAAATTTCCGTATTTTGTAGGAAGTTTTGCTGCGGCAATCCGCTCAATAAATTTTTCATGTGTTCTTTTATATTTGATTAAGTCGGAAATGCAAATAAGTTTTAAATTCCATTTTTTTGCAAGTTCGCAAATTTCAGGAAGACGAGCCATATGTCCGTCGTCACTCATAATTTCGCAGCAAAGTCCTGCTTTCTCAAGTCCAGCAAGCCTGCATAAGTCAACTGTGGCTTCTGTGTGTCCTTGTCGTACAAAAGTTCCTTCATCTTTTGCAATTAGTGGAAACATATGACCAGGACGCCTGAAGTCCTCTGGTTTAGAATTTGGATCTACTATAGCCATTGCGGTTGCGCTTCGGTCAAATGCGCTGATTCCAGTGGAAGTGCTTACGTGATCAATGCTGACAGTAAATGCTGTTTCGTGATTGTCTGTGTTGTCTGAAACCATCGGGCTTAAATAAAATTTTTTCGCAATTTCTCTGCTGATTGGCATACAGATTAAACCGCGTGCGTTTTTTGCCATAAAATTTATGTTTTCAGCTGTGGCAAACTGCGCTGCACAAATTAAGTCGCCTTCGTTTTCACGGTTTTCATCGTCTGTAACTAGAATCAGTTTTCCTCTTTTTAAATCTTCAAGTGCTTCTGGAATTGTATTAAAAATTTTTTCTCCCATAGTTTATTTTTTTTCTCCTGCATCGATATCGTAAAAATTATAATCTTAAAAGGTTTTTTAATGAAAACTCTTAAAATTCATCATAAAATTTTGCAATTCTTCTTCTGAAAGTTCCTGATTTTTTTCTTCATATAATTCATTTTTTTTAATTTCATCTGCTGAATCAAAAGTCATAAAATGTTCAATGTATTTGCCAATTAAATCACATTCAATGTTTACAGATGCTCCTGTTTTTTTTTGAGAAAATATTGTGTTTTTCCAAGTGTGCGGAATCATCGAAACTGAAAAATAAAATTTGCTGTCTTTTTGAGAAATGTTTGCAACAGTAAGACTTGTTCCATCTACGCAAACTGAACCTTTTTCAATAATGTATTTTCCAAGATTTTTGCTGACTTCGATTTTTATGTTTACAGCATTTTCTTCGTTTTCAAAGTCAATAATTTTTCCAGTTCCGTCAATGTGGCCGCTTACAATGTGCCCGCCAAATCTTCCGTTGATTTTCATTGCACGCTCTAAGTTTACAAGGCTTCCATTTGAAAGTTCGCCTAAGGAAGTTCTTCTGAATGTTTCCGGAGTTGCATCTGCGCAAAAAGAATTTTCTGTTTTTTCGCTTACTGTCAAACAAGTTCCGTTTACAGCAACGCTTTCGCCAATTTCAAGTTCGCGGGCAAAACTGCATTTTATATTTAAAATCAAGGAAGAGCCGTTTCTAAAAATTGATTCGACTTTTCCAAGTTCTTCTACAATTCCTGTAAACATTTTTCCTCCATACAAATTTTTTTATAAGAAAAGTTGATTTTAATTTTCGTTTACAAAATATCTAAGCAGCACGTCGCTTTCAAAAGTTTGAATTTGCGGCTTTGAAAGTTTTATAGAATCTTTTGGAAAATCTACGCCTTTTTTCTGCACTGGTGAGTGAACGGAATTTTCTTTGTTACCAAAAATTTTCGCACCAATATAAACGTCAACTTGATTTACAAGATTTTTTTCAAAAAAAAGATTTCCGTTAAGAGTTCCGCCGCTTTCCACAAGAACGCTGTCAATTCCTTTTTGTCCAAGAATTTTCAGGCTTTCTTCTAGATTTAAAAATCCGTTTTGTTCAGAGACTTGAATGACAGAAATTCCTTTGCTTTCGAGTTGATTTTTTTTCGATTCGCCTTGCAAGTTAAGATTTTTTGAACAGATAATTGTAAGCGGAAAATTTTCTGAAGTTTTTACAAGATTTGATTCTAATGGAATTCTTAAGTTTGAATCATAAACAACACGAAGTGGCTGATAATGTTTTTTTATTTCAGGATTTTCTTCGAGCCGTACGTTTAGCATTGGATCATCTTTTAAAACTGTGTTTATTCCTGTCATTACAGCCATAACATTTGCTCTGGTTTCGTGAACATTTTTGCGAGCCTTTTCGCCTGTAATCCACTTTGATTCACCGTTTGTACAGGAAGTTTCACCGTCAGCACTCATTGCGTATTTTACAATTACATAAGGCGTTTTGTATTTTATAAAATGAAAAAATATTCTGTTGATTGAATCACATTCTTCGCGCAAAAAATCCTTTATAACTGTAATTCCGGCTTCTTTGAGAATTTTTACACCTTTGCCGTTTACAAGCGGATTTGGATCCCGAGATCCGATTACAACGGTTTTTATTCCGCTTTCAATAATTGCCTGAGTGCAGGGAGGCTGCTTTCCGAAATGACAGCAGGGTTCAAGCGTTACGTAAAGAATTGCATTTTTTACATCAATTTTAGAATCTGCTGCGTTTTTTAGAGCGTCGCGTTCTGCGTGAAGATTTCCGTAATTATGATGATAACCTTCCGCAAGAATTACTTCTCCATTTCCTGATTTTTTTACGATTACTGCGCCTACTAAAGGATTCGGATGAGTCCACGCTTCCGCTTTTTGCGCATTTTGAATTGCGAGGCGCATAAATTTTTCTTGAGGAATATATTCTGAATTTTTGTTCGATAACAAACTATCCATAATTTTTTTAGTTTTATATCAAACTAAATTGAATGTCAATAGATTTTTTTTAGTTCATTTTTGGATTTTTGTTGAATTTAAAAAATTTTCAGTAAGAAAAAAAATCTAGAAAATTCTGAAAATATCAGCAAATTTTTGAATTCGCTGATATAATTTAAACATAAGGAAATTGCCATTTGCAGAAATTTTGCACGCAATTCATAAAAAAAATTCTTCGGAGGTGCAAATATGAGACACATTATTACAATCAGCCGCGAGTACGGTTCTGGAGGGCATTCAATCGCTGAACTTGTTGCAAAGGAAATGAATGTTCCTTTTTATGACAGCGAAATAATTGATATGGCGGCAAAAGATTCAGGACTTTCTCCAGATTTCATTAAAAAAAATGAACAGAATATTTCTTCTGGCTGGCTTTATACTCTGCTTTTAGGAGCAAGTTACGCAAGTCCGGCAGCAAATTCAAAACTCGGAATGAACACTCAATCTCAGAATGTGCCGCTTGCAGATCAGGTTTTTAATGCGCAAAGAAAAGTTATTATAGAGCTTGCAAAGAAAGGTCCTTGCGTAATTGTAGGGCGTTGTGCAGATTATGTTTTAAAGCACTGTGAAGAAATTAGCAAAGAAGATGTTTTAAATATCTTTATTTATGCGCCACTGGCAGACAAAGTAAAACGTGCAGTTGAGCAAAAAGGACTTGCTCCTGAAACTGCTGAAAAAGAAGTAAAACTTATTGATAAGCGTCGCGCAAATCACTACAACACATTTACCGAGCGAACTTGGGGCAACCGCAGCCACTATGATTTGCTCATAAATAGTTCTTTGGTTGGAATAGAAAAAACCGCACAAATGATAGTTGAAATAGCAAAGAACAGTTAAGTTTTTTTGTTTTTTTATTTGGAGCAGAATTTTTTTTGTAAAGGGCTTTCGCGGCTTGCTTTTCGCGCGGTATTTTTGCTTTGCAAAAATACTTGCCTTCGGCAACCGCTACAGTCCTTGCTAGTGCTTTTTTTCCGCCTTAAATTTTTTTTCAGAAAAAATCGCTTTTTTATCGGGTTTTAAATTTTTAAAAAATTTTTACTAAAGTTTAAACAAATCGGATTCTTATGCTTTGAATTCGTCGTGAACTTTGGTCATCTACAATATAAACAACATTTTTGTCTTTATATACTGCGCCTATAGAAGGAAGTTCATCAAATTTTTCAAGAAGCCAGCCGCCAATAGTTTCAAAATTTTCACTGTCGAGATTTAGTTTTAAAACTTCATTTACATCATCAAGCTTCATATCGCCAGGAACAAGAAATTCATTTGGTTTTATGACTGTAACTTTTTGTTCAGGAGGAATTTCGCTGCTTCCATACTCATCTGTTATTCTGCCAAAAACTTCCCTCAAAATATCGTCCATTGTAACAATTCCTGCCATTGAACCATATTCGTTTACAGCAACCGCAAAATTGTCTTTTTCAGTTTTAAATTTTTGAAGCAAATCAATTGCACTAAAAGTTTCTGGAACAAATAAAACTGGCTGCATACAAATCTTTATAAAATCCTTGCTTGCAGCAACTGGTTTTGAAGCAAAAATAATCGACTTGTAATGAAGAACGCCAACAATATTTTCCGGGCTGCCTTCGTAAACCGGAATTCGAGAGTAGTTTGTTTGCTTAAAGAAATTTATTGCGTCATCAAAACTTGAATTCACATTTAAATATTTTACAAGTGAACGGTGACTCATAATTTCGTGAACAGTTAAATCAGAAAATTCAAAAATCCGGTCGAGCATTTTTCGCTCGTCAACTTCAAGAGTTCCTTCTTTTTCGCCCACATCTAAAAGCGTTTTAAATTCGTCTTCAGTGATTAAAGCATTCTGGTTGTGAATTAAAAGATTTTCCAGGAGTTCTACAAATTTTGTAATTTGGCTGAAAATCCACACAACTGGAAAAAGAAATTTTTTAATAATCCAAATAACTTTTGCGTTACGAACAGCAGTTTTTTCTGTTTTGTAGGAAGCATAAGTTTTTGGAATAATTTCCATAAACATAATTACAAGAATACTTATGATGGCAGTTGAGTAAGAAACATAATTCGAACCAAAAATTTTTGTTGAAAAAGCTGTTGCAATAGAAGATGCCAAAGTTGTTACAAAGTTTGTTCCAATTAAAACTGTTGAAATGAGCGAATCCATATCGCCACGCAGTTTAGAAATAAGCTTTGCATTTTTCTTTTTATCCTTGAGCATTTGTCGCACAGTGATTTTTGAAAGTGATGTAAAGGCAGTTTCTGTTGATGCAAAAAATGCTCCGCAAAAAATCAGGAGAAGTTCAGCAAGCACATTACAGACAATATAAATTATTTTTGATGCCATTTGTCGCTTTCTCCTTCAGATTTTTTTTCAAGGTGAACTAAAACTTTTGCAACTCTTTTGTCGTCCATTTGGCTTACAGTGAATTTATATTCATCAGCATTTATTGATTGCCCCACTTTTGGAATTGAGCCAAGATTTTCGCAAATATAGCCGCCTATTGTTTCTACCATATCTGAACTAAGTTTTGTTCCTAGCTGTTCATTTAAATCAATAAGTCTGCAAAGTCCATCAATTTCAGTTTTTTCTGCATCTTTAGGAATTTCAGTTTTGCGTGCAAATGGTTTATATTCGTCAGTTATAGGACCAAAAATTTCGCGCACAATATCTTCGCTTGTTAAAACTCCGTAAGTTCCAGAATATTCGTCTATAACAACAGCCATACTCTGATGGTTTTCCCAAAGCATTTGCTGAATTGAAGACATTTTTTTTGTTTCAAGAATAAAAAGCGGAGATCTCATAATTTTTTCAACAGAAAATTTTTCAACATTGTTTTTGTAGGGAATTAAATCCTTCATATAAAGAATGCCAGCAATGTTATCAATGTCGTTTACGTAAACAGGAAATCTGGAAAATCCCACCCGTTCAGAAAGTTCAACGATGTTGTTAAAAGTTTCATCAATTCTGATTGCTTTGATATTTTTTCGCGGAACCATAATGTCTTTTGCAGCAAGGTCAGAAAATTTAAATGCACGGTGCATCATCTGCTTGCCGTCATTTTCAAGGATCCCCTGTTCGCTGCTTACGTCGATTATGGTTTTGATTTCGTCTTCTGTAAAAGAAACAGTTTTTTCGTTTTTATTGATTTTTAAAATCTTAAGAATTCTACTTGAGCAGAATGTAAAAATTATTACAAGTGGATGCAGTATAACTTCAAGAACGCTTACAAATCCGCTGAAAAAAAACGCAATTGCCTCTGGATTATGAGTTGCAAATGTTTTTGGAGAAATTTCGCCAAAAATCAGCAGAAGAATTGTTGCAACAAAAGTTGCGATTCCAACTCCGGCACTTCCAAAAATTCTTAATGAAATTACAGTCAGAATGGAAGAAATTATGATATTTACAATATTGTTGCCTACAAGAAGAGTGTTTATAAGGCGTTCTTTATCATTTAAAAGTCGCCAGACTCTTGCGGCCTTTTTATTTTTTTGATTTCGCAAAAAGCGCACTCTAAGTTTATTGATTGAAAGAAATGCGCTTTCTGCGGCAGAAAAAATCATTGATAAAATAATGCAGAGCACCGCCACAATCAGCAGTGCCCAAATAGGAATAAGATTGGATTGAATTTGACTAGAATCCATTATTCTGAAATTTTTCTCCTGGTTTTAATTCTGATTTGAGTTTTGATTTTCTTCAGTTGTAACTGTTCCGTCAGGCGCAATTGCTCCGGAAGCAGACATTTGCTCGTAAACCGATTTCATCTGCTGAACCTGCTCCAACGCATTTGAAATTCCTGAAGCGTTGGTTCCCTGCGGATTGCAGTCATAAGATTTCTGAAGATAATCAATCATTTTGTCAAAGTCAGTTGAACTGAGCATTGCAAGATTATAGGCAGCAACATAGTAAGCTTCCTGTTTTAATTCTGGAGTAAGAATTGGATTTTCTGCAATGTCAATAAAAGGTTTTGATGGATCTCCATTATTTTCAATTTCTTCTGAAGCTTCAAAATATGCGTTGCGTACAAGAAAGGCTCCAAGAAGTCCGCTTTCATTGTTTGGATCGAGGGTTGGAACTAAACTGATAAAATCGCGGTAACTTGCAATAAATTTATTTCCCTTTTCACTTTTGCAAAGTTCATCAATTGCCTTGATTTTTTCTATTCCTTCAGAAATTTTGATTTTATTTAATAAATCTTCTGCGGCTGTTAACTCGTCTTTTCTACTGTCGATTGCCTGTTTGTATGAAGAAGCGTCAACTTGTTCTGCATTAAACGGAAGTTCAAGAAGAACATAACCTTCGCTGCTCAAAATATACGCGGTTGGAAAATTCTGAACTGAGTAAGTTTGTGCGATTTTTGACTTTTTGGCATATTCTTTTTTTATTTCTTCAACTTCTTTAGTTTGCTTTTTGTCTGCATCTTCGGGAAGTTCGTCTATTTTGCTGAATCTTTCCTGAGAAAAATCAATATTTACAAAAATATAATCCTTTCCAAAAAGTTCGTTAAATTGTTCTGTGTTCGTTACACTTTGTTTGAATGCAACGCTTTCGTTGTC
>CAVCIJ010000123.1:0-3759 GCA_963601995.1 bacterium
ATATATTTGCTAATTTACTAAAGAATAAAGTATTTTTATTTATAATATTTTTTAATGGATTTTTTATTATATATTTTAGTATATTTCTACTATTTATTATTAGATATGTTATATTTCTATTATTTTTTAGTTGTTTTATTCTACTAAATAATGTTATAATTCTACTATTGCAAAAAACACTGCATTCGGGAGGACATTTTGAAAAAAATCGTTATTGCAATTCAGAAGGGCGGAGTAGGAAAAACCACAGTCAGCGTATCACTTGCAGCACAGCTCGCCATGGAAGGGAAAAAAGTTCTTTTAATAGATGCCGACAGTCAGGGCAACAGCACAAGCAATCTTGTAGAAACTTTTGAATATGACTTGGGCGAAGTTCTTTTTGGAAAAATCGATGTTGAAAAAGCCATCATTCCAACTTCAGTTGAAAATCTTTTTATAATTCCAACACAGGCAATAGCAGAAGGCGAATCAAACGGATTAAAACTTTACCGATCAATGCAGGCTTCCAGAGAACCATTTATCTTTGTTGATCTTGTAAATGTAATTCAAGATCTGGGATTTGATTACTGCATTTTTGATACGTCACCAGCCTTTGAATCGTTTGAAGAAAATATTCTTGCAGCCGTTGATGAAGTTGTTGCAGTAGTAAAGGCAGACGGCTATTCTCAGGACGGATTGCAGATATTCAGAAATAACCTCAAAGACTGCCAGAAAAGAAAGCACATAAATCCTGTTTTCAGAACAATTGTCTTAAATGAAGTAAATAAATCATACAAGCTTGCAAATGAAATTATTGAAGCCTTAAAAGCAACGGATTTTAATATTGTTGAAATTCCTCAGGATCAGAATTTCAAATCAGCAACAATCGTAAGAAAAACAATTCAGCAGCAGGGCGCAAAATCAAACACAATTGAAGCATTCAAAAAACTTGCCTCTTTAATAAAATAGGGGGAGAAAAATTTATGCCGATATCAACAAAAACAAAAACTTCACTCTTAACTCCTGATTTTAAAAATCAAATCGCAAATAACGGCAGGCTTGACACAAATTTTGAATCGTCTGCAAGTGTAAATAAAGGTAACAATTCTCTTAAAACAGAATCCGCAGAAATAAAATCAGAAGAACCAAAAAGCAAATATAATGACGTTGCAAACCTTCACTTTTCCAGAGGAAAAAAAGCTGAATTCAAATCATTTTTTTCATCACACGAAGTAACATTGGTTCAGGGTGTAGAAAATGCCGTTAATTACATCATTAAAGAAGTAAAAGCCGGAAGATTAACCGTATCTCGAAACGGAATTGAAAAAGTAGGGGAGTAGGTAACAGTTCTCTTAAAACAGTTACAGGAAAATAGATGTCCAGAAGAAAAATACCAGAACAAAACAGCCTTATTCCAATTGATAATTCAATAAACGAATTATTTGACTTTGAAGAAAAAAGGGAAAAAAAATATCAGATAGGTTACATTCCAAGCTTTTTTACGGCAACTTCACTGCCTTTTAAAAATATGCATAAAACTAATTTTGTCAGGAAAGGCAGTAATGGAATAGTGCTAACTTTATCTTCTCCAAAAAATGTTCCTTTTGGACGTTACGGCAGACTTCTTCTTTCAGTTCTGACAACGCATGCAGTTCTTGCCCCAACAAAGAAAAACGGACTTTTTATAGAATATGCTTCACTGGCAGATCTGCTGCGTGAACTGCAGCTTCCAAAACAAAGGGGAACTCAAATAAAAGAACAGTTGGAATGTTTTTCAAGTGCAGCATTTACTTTTGAACAGGAAGTTAAAGAAGTTCAAAGTGCTTATTTGTTTAAAGATTTGTATGAAGATGGAAATTATCCTAAAAAAGATATCATTGTAAAAACAAAATCTACAGGAAACATTCGTTTTACAACAGGAATTCAATATAAAGAAATTGAAGACGGCAGTGGCGAGGTAAAATCCGGATATTTTAAAATCATACTTTCACCTGAATTTTGTGATTTTTGCAGTCAGCATGCTGTTCCTATAAATTATGAAGTTTATAAAGATATTGAAAGTCCTATTGGAAAAGATTTATATGCCTGGCTTGTTTTTAGGAACAATGCCTTGCAAGATAAAGTTTTTATTCCCCGTGAAAAACTTGTAGAACAGTTTATTCCTGTAGAACCTGGAAAAGATAAAAATATTGTAAACGTAAATTATGCCCGCATTATTGAACTTTTAAAAGAAATAAAGGAAAAATATTATAAGGAAGTAAAAATCGATTTTTCAAAAGATGGAGATGGAATTACTTTGCACAAAAGTCCTACGCCTGTTCTAAAAGATGATAAAAGATATGCTTTAATAACTACAGACTTGTAAAGTAACACTTCTCTTAAATTTCTATGGGTAACAGAACGCTTAAATAAAATATAGTTTTCCACAAATTCACAGGCTCTATTATTAGTTTAAATATATTATTAGTTAATTAATAGTTATTATAGAAGATTTAAGAAAACTGTGACTCTTTTTTAGGAAAAGTGTTACACAAGAATGATAAGAAAGTTTTTTTTGTAATTTTCTTCCATAATATTCTGTAGTTGTAAAGTTTTTTTGATTTTAAGAGAACTGTTACGGAAAAAGGGACTTATCCACATAAAGCTGTGAATAACTTTAGGAGAACTGTTACCTTTTATTTAAGAAAACTGTTACCCGTTTAATCTAAAGGTTTAATTTTGTAAGTCAATTGAATTTGTCTCTTTAAGAGATTTGTTACTGGTTTTTCAATTTCGATATATAAGCTGCTAAATATTTTAAGAGAATTGTTACCTCATCTTCATAAAAATTTTCCTTGATAAAAATTGTTTTTTTTTTTTAATTCTGATAATACATAGGCTTATGAAAAAGATTGAAGATCTTAGCGAAGGCTCTCTTTTTAAAGGCATTATTTTATTCAGTGTTCCTCTGATTTTTACAAATCTTTTGCAGATTCTTTTTAATATGACAGATTCTGCAGTTGCTGGAAGATTTGCAGGTTCCCTTGCGCTTGGTTCTGTTGGTTCTACAACTCAACTTGTTTTTTTCTGTACTGGACTTCTTACAGGTCTTGGCGGCGGAATAAATGTTCTTACGGCTTTTTACATTGGTCGGAAAAGTGAAAAAGATTTAAGTGATAATATTTATACTTCGGCAATAATCAGTTTGATTTTTGGAATAGTCATTCTTTTGGCAGGATTTATTTTTGCTCCGTTTTTTCTTAAGGCAATAAAAACCAGGGAAGAACTTTTTGATGGAGCGGTTCTTTATTTTAGAATTTATATGCTTGCAATGCCGGCAACTGCTCTTTATAACTTTGGAAATGCTGTTTTAAGTGCGCATGGCAATACTAAACTTCCTTTGCTGTTTTTACTTCTTGCGGGAATTGTAAATGTAGTGCTCGATCTTGTTCTTGTTATTGTATTTAACATGGGAGTTGCGGGCGTTGCAATTGCGACTGTTATTTCTCAGTATATTTCCTGCGCCCTGACTTTAGCTTCGATTTTTAAGGGAATTGGAACTTTTAGTTTTAACATAAAAAATCTTAGGGTCAGCAGCCAGAAAGCAGCACAGATTATAAAAATTGGAATTCCGAGCGGACTTCAAAACTGTATTTTTGCCCTTGCAAATCTTTTTATTCAGGTCTGCATAAATTCATTTGATGCAAAAATGGTTGCCGGAAATGCTGCTACAATGAACGGCGATAATCTTGTTTACAATATAATGGCGGCATTTTACACAGCGGGTGCAACTTTTATAGG
>CAVCIJ010000124.1:0-3856 GCA_963601995.1 bacterium
GGGAAGTTTTTTGTTTATAGGACCGACTGGAGTTGGTAAAACTGAACTTGCAAAAACTCTTGCAGACTTTTTGTTTAATGATGAAAAATCCATTACGCGCATTGATATGAGCGAATATATGGAAAAATTCAGTGTTAGCAGGCTGATTGGAGCACCTCCGGGATACGTTGGATACGATGAAGGCGGTCAGTTAACGGAAGCAGTCCGCCGCCGGCCTTACAGTGTTGTTTTGCTTGATGAAATTGAAAAGGCTCATCCAGATGTGTTCAATGTTTTGCTTCAGGTTCTTGATGACGGAAGACTTACTGATGGACAGGGAAGAGTTGTAGATTTTAAAAATACAATCATAATTATGACAAGCAATCTTGGTTCAGATTTGATTCTTGATGCCGCAGAAAATCCTGATTCTGAAATGAGTAAAAATCTTAAGAATAATCTTGATATGCTTCTTAAAAAAACGTTCCGCCCGGAATTCTTGAACAGAATTGATGAAATTGTAATGTTCAATCGTCTTGATAAGAAATGCATTGCTGGAATTGTTAAGATTCAGCTTGATAGAGTTGCTCATCGTCTTGATTCAAGAAGAGTCAGCCTTGAGTTTGATGAAAGTGCAATAAACTTTATTTGTAACAAGGGCTATGATTCTGCATTTGGAGCACGTCCTGTAAAAAGGGCGATTCAAACTTATGTTGAAAATCCTTTGTCAAAACTGATTCTTTCGGGAAAAGTGCTTGATGACAGCAATGTTGTAGCTAGTGCTGACAGTGCAAATGACTGCCTTTCTTTTAACTGCGGAACAAAATCTTGATTTATTCTTGGTAAATTAAAAAAACGTCCTTGATCTTGAAATTTTTAGATTCAGGGCGTTTTTTTTCTGCTAAAAATTATTTGGTGACAAAAAAAGCTCCGCTTTTCGGAGCTGAAATTGCGGTTCCTACGGGGGTCGAACCCGTCTCTCCGCCTTGAGAGGGCGGCGAACTCAGCCGATATTCGAAGGAACCAAAGTGCTGAATAATAAAAAAAGCTGACTGTTCAAGAAATTGTCTCGAATTGAAGTCAGCTCAAGTTCCCCAAGGAGGATTCGAACCCCCACAATCAGAACCAGAATCTGACGTGCTACCATTACACAATCGGGGAATGCAACGTGAAAATAAGATATAGGTTAGAAAAAAAAATGTCAACTGACTTTTGTGATTTTTGTTAAAAAAAATGATTTTTTTTTATGATGAAGAAAATTTTTTTCGTAACAAAGAATTTTGGCAGCTTACAAAAAAACTTGCGTGTAACAAGAAAAACTTTTTCTTAACAAAAAAATCCGCAGCATCACGTACGCAGTGCTTTGATAGCAAAGTTTTTCTTTACAATCACCTGGATAAAAATTAGAATAACCCCGCTATGGAAAGTGAAGAAAAACCTGATAATTCTAATTTTGAAAATATGGCGCAGCGTTTGAGCGAAGATGAGCGGCACTTGATGCTTGAAAAAATGAGCAGCGGAAAGGAAAGCCAGGCTTTTGAAGATGAAAATGGTGAAAAACTGAATTATTATGGTGATGACGAAATTTCGCTTTCTGCTTACATAAGGCAGGATAATTTTTTTAGGAAATTTATTTTATGGCTCAAGTCTCTTATTTACAGTAAGTCAATTGAGGAAGTTTATAATCAGGATTTGATAAAAAAAATTGCACGCGAAATAGAAAGAGAAGTTCCTGGTCTTATAAATTACAGACAGAAAATTTTCTGTAATTTGTTTTATGAAAAACTTTCTGAAACGGCTAAATTTCAGTCTTATTTAAAAAAATATATCGATAAGGCCTGTGAAAATGAAGGTGAATTTTTCATTGAATTTGGCAGCTTAATTATGGGAGATTTTCAAGAGGAAATTAAAAAACTTTGCGATCCTTTTCAGTTTCCTGAAGAACAGTCTGTTGGAACTGAAGTGCGAGCCTCTCTCTTAAAGAAAATGGACACTCATCTTTCTGAAATTTCTTCCGAATCAAAATCGCTTATGTATTCGGGTGCAAGATTTTTTGAGTGGCTTAAAAATTTTAATAAAATTCCGTTTTCTGACTTTTTAAAAAAATTTACTGACGGAACTTACGGTAAAGAATGTCCCTTTGCTCTTTTAAAAGATGATTTTAATTTTTTTGTAAAAATTATGTCTTTTGATCTTGAAATTAATGAGGAGGTTTTTTACGCACTTTTTTACAATTATCAAAATTCTTCAGATGAAAAAAATTTTGAGGAAAGCGAAAATTTAAATTCGTTTTTGAAAAATACAGCAACTTATTCTGAACTTTTGTTTTCATTTATGCGTTCGGTAAAAATCGAAGATCTTGGAAAACTTGTTTTTGAAAATGCTTTGTACAGTGCAGAAAAATTCGGCGGATTTGAAGCGTGGTTTAAAAAATACAAAGCTTACTGGAAAGTTCTTTTTGACAGGCGGTGGAACGAAAGAAATTACGAGCACAAAAAAACTCTTGTTTTAAAAAAAATCGATTTAGATTTTGGACAAAAAAAATTCCCGGTTTTTCCGAATCGTCCCTGGAAAAAACTTTTAGTCAATATTGAATTTAAATATGATTTGACTGCCGGATTTTTATATTATTTTTTTAAGGAAGAATTTCCTAAGCACAAAAAAGTTTTAAGAATTTTAACTTTGGAAGCAAATTTTTCAGTTAAGGAAAATCGAAATGAATTTACGGAGCATCTTAACGAAATTTCAGAAATAAGTGATGACATTCAGATTCTGGCAGAAGAATTTTCTGATTCTGGAGAAGTTTATGAAACCTTTGCTCAGTGTATGAACGAAAATCTTCTTAAAAAAAATCACCTTGATTCAATAAATTTAATTCTTGATGAAACTTGCAGTAACATTGAATCCATTATGGAAAAATTTTCAAAGTCATCATATTCACTTTGCCTTTTAATGAATGCTTTTTGTGGAGAGCTTGAATCTAGTGCTTACGGACGGATTTTAAATTTTAATCAGATTCGCGGAATGGAAAATGCTGGATTTAGAAGCGATTTTGACAAGTGCCGGAACGCATTTAAATATGCATCAGAAATCGCAAGTGAACTTCAAAATCTTGAAAATAGTGTAAGATAAAATCTATGCCATTTTAGCAGGCTTTAATCTTTCATTTACATAAAATCAATTCTGGAACTGACAGGAATATGCTGGTACTTTTTAATGTTTTTAAGTTTGATTTGTAAATTTTATTGAGGAATACAGTTTTGGATAAAAATGAAAATTTTATTAGCGGAAATTTTTTTTATAAGGGAAAAGAACTTTTTAACGGACCAAAATGGAATATGAGTCTTAAAAAAGCCGGCTCGATGCGTTTTAGATGGAATGAAAAAAATCCTCTAAGACTAAATTTTTTACAGAAAATTTCTGCTGGAAAAAAAATTGCACAGATTGAACTCATTCATTCTAAAAAAATTTTTTTTATTAAAAATGATGCGGATTTGCTCAATTTAGAAAATCAACAGGGAGACGGAATTCTTACATCAAATAAAAATTTTATTCCTGTTGTTACGGTTGCTGACTGCGTTCCGATTTTTATTTATGACACAGAATCAAATGTTTTTGGAACCCTTCATTCTGGCTGGAAGGGAACTGGAATTTGCTCTGAAGCCGTAAATTTTATTGTAGAGAATTTTAAATCAAATCCTGAAAATATATGCGTTGCTATTGGTCCGCACATAAATTCCTGCTGCTACACGATTGATAAAAATAGAGCTGAGTATTTTACAAAAAATTTTGGAAGCACTTGCGTAAAAAAAATTCCGTCTCTGCAAAAAGATTCTGATTCTGCGGATTTAAAAAATAATTTTTATTCACTTTCCCTTAC
>CAVCIJ010000125.1:0-6226 GCA_963601995.1 bacterium
CTATAATTCCCGACGGAACTGTAATTTAAAAAATCATAAAAACAAAAAATCCCTGTAACTTGCGTTTACTTTACGTAAGGGCAGGGATTTTTTTTATTTACAAAGAAATTCTATCAATTCTGTTTTTTTAAATAAGAATTAAGAACTTTGTTTGCATTTATGATTTCCTGCGTTTTTTTATGTGCCACCATTGCAAGAACTTCATTTTTACTCCAAAAATCAGGATGATAATATTTCAACTTTTCTTTGTATGCTGAGTTTAATTTTTCTTTATCAAAGGGAAGCTCAAGATCCAAAAGCCTGGCTGCCCTTTTTTCATCATCGCTCATTGAAAGAAACTGAACTTCAAAAAGACTGCGTTTTTTGCTGATATGATTTTCTACTTTTCTTTCATTTGAGGATTCTTCAGAAATTGGATTTTCATATTCTGTGGATTCAAGAATTTTTTTTACATCAGAATCCAATTCATCTTTTTTAACTTTATCTTTATCAAAATAAAAAAAATTTACGCTTCCTTTTTCAAGAGTTTCGCTTAAAAGTTCAGCAAGTTTTTCATACATCTTCGCCATTGTCCGTATCCTCGTGGCCATATTCCTGAAGTTTACGCTGCAATGTTTTTCTTCCGATTTTTAAAATATCAGCAGTTTTACTTTTATTGTTACGATTTAATGCAAGATTCTGTAAAATTATAAGTTTTTCAGCCTCATCAAGACTTATTCCAGACGGAATTAAAATCGAATCAGAAGCAGAACTTTTTGCAACTGCCGGCGGTAAATCCTCAATTTTTATTTCATCTCCGGAACACATAACAACCGCACTTTCAACACAATTTCTAAGTTCACGGATATTTCCAGGCCAACTGTAATTATACATGGCTGTTTTTGCACGCGACTCAATGTCTTTTATGTGCTTGTTATTTTCTTTATTAAACTCATCTAAAAATGACTGTATTAAAAGCGGAATATCCTCTTTGCGCTCCCTAAGCGGAGGAACATGAATATGAACAACATTCAGTCTGTAATACAAATCCTCGCGAAAATGACCTTTTGCAACTTCTTCTTCAAGATTTTTATTTGTGGCCGCAATAAAGCGCACGTCAACTTCAATTGTTTGAGTTCCGCCTACCCTTTCGAATTTTCTTTCGGCAAGAACTCGCAAAATTTTTATCTGCACACTCTGATTTATTTCGCCAATTTCATCAAGAAAAATTGAACTTCCGTCAGCAAGTTCAAAGCGTCCCTTAACCATTGAATCAGCATTTGTATATGCGCCCTTTTCATGACCAAAAAGTTCACTTTCAAGCAAAGTTTCACTTAAGGAAGCACAGTGAACATTTATCATTCTTTTTGAGCCGCGTGAAGAAAGTTTATGAATTGCCTGAGCTACAACTTCCTTTCCAACACCACTTTCGCCAGTTATTAAAACATTTGCCTTCGAAGCTGCGGCTTTTTTTATAATCTCCTGAATTTTTATCATTGCAGAAGATTTTCCAATCATATTTTTTAAAACGCTTTTATCTTCGACTTCCTTTTTTAATTCCTGATGCTGAAGCCTTATTTCGCGGTTTTCAAGAGCGCGCTTTACAATCATTCCAAGCTGATCAAGATTAAGCGGTTTTGTTAAAAAATCGTACGCACCGTGCCTCATAGCCTCAACAGCACTATCTATGCTTCCGTGTCCGGTCAAAATAATTACAGGAATGCCAGGTGTTTCCGCAGTAACTTTTTGAAGAACTTCTTCGCCTGAAATTCCGTTCATTCTTAAATCAGTTATAACAAGATCAATATCACCTTTTTCAAGAAGAGCAAGACCTTCTTCTCCGCTAACTGCAAGTTTTACAATATAATCATCCTGCTCAAAAAACGCCGCAAGTCCTTCGCGGATATTTTTTTCATCATCAATAATTAAAAGCGTAAATTTCATTTTTTACCTCTAGGCGGAAAATTTCACAAATCAAGAAATCTACTTCAAATCAAAAAATCAGCCTTCAAGAAGCATTGTTTTTTCCTGAGGAATCGGAAGCTGAATTGTAAAAATTGTACCGACATTTTCTTCTGAAGTAACGTTTATATCTCCGTTAAAATCCTTGATTATTTTGTACACAGTTGTAAGCCCAAGTCCAGTACCGTTAGCCTTTGTTGTGTAGTAAGGTTCAAAGACTCTGGAGCAAGTTTCGCTATTCATACCGCAGCCGTTATCAGCAATCGAAAGAATGTAATTATCACCCTTGAATTCTGAATGAATTGCAACTTCGCCCAAAGTATTTTCGATTTTTGTATTTTTACGTGACTGAATTGCAAAAAGCGCATTCTGCAAAAGATTTACAAGAATTTCTTTAAAAAGTTTGCCGTCAATTAAAAGATGAATATTCTGAGACGAAAGACTTGAATTGATTTTTATTCCCTTTTCTTCAAATTCCGGTTCATAAAATTCAACAGTTTTTTCAATGATTTTTTCCGGATCCAAAAGTTCAAGTTTTGCGTGAACCGGCTTTACAGCAAATAAAAAGTCCAGAACTATTTTATTCAAATTATCAATTTCTTCGTTTGCAACATCAAGATAATGTTCCATAAATTTAGGCTCAGGAAGAAGTCCGTCTTTTTCACGCGCCTTTTTTATTGACTTTTGCAAAAGCTGAATATGAATGCTGATTGCACCAAGAGGATTCTTTATTTCGTGGGCAACAGACGCTGCAAGATTTGTAAGAGACGAAAGGCTTTCCATTCTATGAGTAAGAATTTCTTGCTGCCGTTTTGCAGTAACATCATCAATGCAAACAATAATTCCAGTAATATTTTTTTCCTGCACCAGTGGCTGAAGTCTGATATTTAAAAAGCAAACTTTGTCATCAGATGCAATTGAAAATTCGCGGCTACAATGAATGCTTTTGTTCAAACTGCAATTTTTTAAATACTGAGAAATTTCCTCATCATCAATAAGATTCCAGATTTTTTCTTCGTTTGAATCCAAATGATAAGTTTTAAACGGAATAAAACGTTCCGCAACTTTGTTATGAAGCATAATCTGCCAGTCATTGTTTAAAATTACAAGGCCTGTAGGCATGCTTTCAATAATCGACAAAAAAGCAAGGTTATCAGCCTTTATAGAATTGATCAGGCTGGTAAGCTGCTCGTCTGAAAGTTTTTGTATTTTTTGTGATGCTTTTTTTACAAATTCATTCATTCACTGCTTCCCGTAAAATTCCCTTATTCTGATAATTTATCTGCATAATACTTCGAGTAAGTTCTTCGAGTGCGGCTCTTGGATTTTGATTAAAAATAGTCGCGTTATTATAAATTCTTTGAATTTCCCTCACAATTTTTGCAGAAGCATCGCATCCACCTTCACTTTTTAAAAGATATTTTTGCACTGAAAAAAGTTCCTGCATAAAAATTTTAAAAAGCACACGCGGTGTAAAATTTCCGCACTGTTCGCAAATTGACTGAATATCGCAAAGACGCCCCTGTGCAATTTTTTCAAAAAATTCATCAGCTTTAAATCTAACTAAATCAGGACTTACAGGCAAATACGAAAGAAGAAAATCATTAATATTAAATTTTTTATCATTTTTATTAAGTTTTGGCTTTGTGTGAAAAATGCGCTCAATCAGTTCTTCCTGCTCAGAAGACGAACGCTCTGTAAAAGTATAAGTGCGCACGCGAGAAAGAATTGTTGGCAAAATAGCGCCACGATTTGCACTCGTAAGAATAAAAAGAACATTCTGCGGTGGTTCCTCAAGAATTTTTAAAAGTGCATTTCGGGAAGTTTCAGCCATTTTATCAGCATTTTCAAAAATCACAATTTTTCTGCCGTTAACTGTACTCAAATGTGCCCATGAAGAAATATTTCGCACTTGATTTACAGGCAGACTTTCATATAAAAACGAATTCTCGAGTTTCTCGCACAAAATCTGAACCTGATCAAGAATTTTTTCAATTTCAGAATGTTCAGCAAGTGTATGAACAGGATCAAGTACCTCAATCAATTCTTCAATCTGCTGTACGAGAATTGAAATTTTTTGCAGTTTTTCATCATCTTCCCACAAAATCGAATTAAAGCGTGATGTAAGTTTTCTTACGGCTCTTATGTACAAATAACGGGAGGATTCTAAGTGACTTGAATTATTTATACTTTCCTGAAGCAAAGTTCTTTTTGCTGCAGAAATTTCAAGAATTCGGTTTCCACTTCCTGCAATAAGAACATTCGGACTTATCATTGCCTTGTGACGCAGGCAGCTCGGGCATTTACATTCCCACATTCCTTTTGGATTTTGCTGACAGGAAAGAACGCGGGCGGTTTCGAGTGCAGCTGTAAGTTTTCCGCTTCCAGCAGGACCTGAAAATAAAATAGAACCAGGCAAATTATCTTTTTGAACCGCCTCTTTTAGAAAACGCGTAGTTTTTTGGTAAAGAACATTTTCGTACATATTTAAACCTGAACTTATTCAAATTCAGTTAGTTTAGACCAGCATTTGAACTTACAGTGTTAACGGTATTAACAACACCTTCTACAGGAGTGGCAATAATTCCCGAAAGCATTTTGTAAAAAATACTTCCACTAAGCAGTTCCGAAACATCAAACCAAGACTGAGCTGAAAGAATAATCAAAACTATTGCAACAAGAGCAAGTCCTTCAATAAGACCAAAAACCAATCCTAAAATTCGATCTAAAGAAGTAAAAATTTTTGCACTGAAAATCTTTTTTATTAGAACCTGCAAAATTTTTAAGATAACAAAAACTGCCGCAAAAAAAATCAAAAATGAAATAACAACTGCTAAAACATGAATTTTTACAAGAGGACCAAAAACTGGAACAAGCCTGCTGTAAAATAAAATCGCAACCCATGCAGAAATTACAGGGACTCCCATTCCAAACAGTTCGTTTATAAAGCCACGAATCAACGCTACAACAGCGCACGCAAGAATTATAACTAAAAAAACAAGATCAATAATTGGAAGATTCATTTTTTTCTCCTATAAAAATGAGTTGTATAATAAGTTCACTTCGTAATGTTATTTCGAATTTATTTCAAAAATCTACGTTAAATATAGTGTAGATACCGAAAACTTGTCCGCATAGCTTTACTTTTGACAGCCCTATTTTTGATTTTTCAGCACATCCGTAATAAAATGAAAATGTGCAGCTGATAACAAAGTTTACAATGCAAGCTTTGTAAGATAAAACCGACAGTATTTTTTGCAGTTTTTATTCAGCCAGGATAATTTCTGCAATTTTTTTAGCAGGCATTTCGTTTCCGCAGATAGTTTTGCAGGCAGCAGAAAATTTATTTCTTGACTCAGCATTAAGCATTGTTTCAAGAGATTCTCTTAAGTGATAGGAATCAGCATCTTTACCCAAAAGAACAAGTGCCGCATCTTTTTCCTTAAAATAATTTGCATTATCAACCTGGTCGCCACGACTTCCTGACGAACATAAAGGAACAAGCACCATCGGCTTTTCAAGAACTGCACATTCCCAAAGCGAATTTGCACCCGAGCGGGAAAGCACTACATCAGCACATTTTATTACAGAAGGCATTTCGTTGTAAATAAAAGCATAAGGTTTGTAAGAAGAATCGCCTGCTGACATAATTTGCGGATTTTCCTTTGCAAAAGAATTTCCCGTCTGATGAACTACAATAAAATATTCCTTAAGCCAGTCAAGATTTTCCGCAACCAGATTATTGATTTGAAGAGCACCTAAACTTCCGCCCAAAACTAAAAGAACTAATTTTTGCGGATTTTTTTCAAGACCAAGAAATTTTCTTCCTTCTTCATCGCTTATATTATAAAAAACTGGGCGCACAGGATTTCCCGTAACGATGCATTTTTTTTTGAGTTTTTCATCGAAGTATTTTTTTGTTTCATCGTAAGAAAGAAAAATATTTTTTGCGCCTTTTGAATTTAATCTTGTAGCAAGTCCAGGCGTAAAATCACATTCATGCGTAAAATACGGAATTTTTAAAATACGGGCAGCAGCACAAGGAGGAACACTTACAAATCCACCCTTTGAAAATACACAAAGCGGCTTGATTTTTCTTAAAATTTTCAGTGACTTAAAAAATCCTGCAATAATTTTAAAAAGATCTGTAAAATTCTTAAAAGAAAAATACCGGCGCAACTTTCCGCTTGGAATTCCGTAAAAAGAACTAATGCTTCCGCCAGTAGAAGTTAAATTTTTTTCCACAAGATTTCTGTCCATTCCTGAATTATTTCCGATCCAGAAA
>CAVCIJ010000126.1:0-6058 GCA_963601995.1 bacterium
ATCGTTCATCATTTTCTCCTTCTATCCAGCATTTTTTTTGAAGGGGAAAGCCTTCCCCTCGCCGGCACTTCGTTGCCGTCTGCCCCTTCTAACGGGGACACCCCGTAACGCCCCGTTTAAATCTTTTTCCAAAAGCGGGCCTTACAGCCAAATTCATTTGGAACTTTCATCGTAAGCAAATATGTATGGTCAAAAGCAGCAGCAGTTTTTACGCTGACAATTTCTGCATCGCAAAGAACATCACCTTTTCGACTTAACGCTTTTCCAATTGTTCCCTTTTCTGGAACAGGCAAAAATTCATACGGAAGCGTAATGCTCGTGTAGCCCGGCTCAAAATCTTCATTCACAAGAAAAATCGCCTGACCTGAACAGCTTGCAACGCACATTCCGCAGCCTGTACAGCCGCAGTTTTCTGCAACAACCGGCAAAGCTGTAATGCACGAACCAATCTTTATGCAATTTTTTCGGCATGCATCCTGGCACGGATTGCACGGAATATTCTGCGTACATTCAATTACCGGATGAATTCCTTTTTGGTGCGTAACTCCAGGAAATCTTTCAATTTCTTCATCAGCAACAAATCCTTTTGCAAGCAAATTCTTTGAAATCGGAATTCCTTCATCAGTTTTTTCAATTAACTTTCCACGATTGCAAGGCGCAAACATTCCCTGTCGCAAAC
This sequence comes from bacterium, assembly GCA_963601995.1. Taxonomy (GTDB): domain Bacteria; phylum Spirochaetota; class Spirochaetia; order Treponematales; family Treponemataceae; genus Treponema_D. The sequence continues at coordinate 680 of CAVCIJ010000126.1, forward strand.
TGTCCAGATCCTTTCCAAACAAAGCCTCATCTTTTTCCATAAGACTTTCTTCTGCAAATCCTGTCTTATAGGCTGCACGCAAACCTGCCATTCTACCTTTTATCATTGCAGAACTTGCTTCTTCAATTCCGCTTACATCGCCTGCCGCAAAAAGACAGGGAACAGAAGTTTCACCATATTCATCAACAATCGGAACTTGTCCGCCTCTCTTTGGATTATCTTCCATTTTACAGCCAGACATTTTCAGCAACTGACTCATCGGCGAAAGTCCAACCGCAACACAAACTGTATCAACATCAAAGTGGATTTCTGTTCCCGAAATAATCTTAAAATGCTCGTCAACCTTGCCAATTGTTACGCCTTCAACCTTTTCAGCTCCTTCAACCTTTTTGATTGTGTACCCAAGAAAAAACGGAACTCCGGTTCTGGCAACTTTTGCCGCATGAACGCCGTATCCGCCAATCCTAGGAGCGGCATCAACCAGCGCAACAACTTCACAGCCCGCCTGCAGCAGCTGAAAACTAACAACAAGACCAACGTTTCCGCTTCCAAGCATAAGAATCTTTTTTCCAGGTTTTACGCCGTGCAAATTCATCATTGTCTGAGCCGCACCAGCACCAATAACGCCCGGTAAAGTCCAGCCTTCAAAAGGAACCATATTTTCAGCCGCACCTGTGGCAATAATCACGCTTCCGCCTTTATAGTGATGAATTTCTCCATCGTGATTTACAGTAACTTCCTTGTTTTCAAAAATGCCGGTTACAGTCGCATCCAATTTTACCTGAACGCCAAGTTCTTCCGCCTCTTTTAAAAGCTGTGTTCCAATATTAAATCCACGAATTTTTGCCTTATGTTCTTTTGAACCAAAAAATTTATGAATCTGCTTAAAAAGCTGTCCGCCCGGCTTATGATTTTCATCAAAAATCATAACATTCATTCCATGCTTAGCCGCTTCTATTCCAGCGCTAAGACCAGCAGGTCCTGCACCAATTACAATCAAGTCATATCTTTCCATATCTGTTTCCGCCTTACCATGATTTTTCTGCAGAGCAGCCGTACTGAGTTTGAACTTTCATTCCAGCTTTTAAAGGAGTTATGCAAGTTCGAGTGTTTGGAACGCCATCAACAACCATTACGCAGTCTGTGCAGCGTCCAATAGCGCAAAAAATTCCTCTCGGCTTATGCAATTTAGAAGTTTCCCGATGTTTTAAAATTCCTGATGCATGCAAGGCCATTGCAATCGGTTCGCCTTCATATCCCTGCATCTCTTTTCCGTCAAATGTAAAACTTACGAGTTCCCCTTTTTCAGGAACTCCTAAAATAGGATGTTCTGCTATACGTTCCATGTTCAACCTCACTTTTCGACAAAGTAAAACTAAACTTTTTATTTTTCTTGTAAAAAATCGCATTTGATTTTTTTCTCGTAATTTGTAAAAAGTCGCATTGGAAATTTTTTTTCGCTAAATATAATGAGTCAAGATTTTGAAAAATAATTTTCGAAAATCAAGTCTGGAGGTTTTATATGAATGAAAACAATTTTCCTAACATTGACATTCTGTTTCTTAACGAAAAAGATTTGATTGAATGCGGCGTAAAGAATATGAAAGACTGCATTGATGTAATGGAAAAACATTTTTCGCTGATTGGAAACGGAGATTACCGCATGGGCGGAGCAAACGGCAACGAACACGGATTAAAAATGTCGTTCCCGGAAAGTTCTCCTATAAAAGATTTTCCTGTAAATGGTCCTGACTACAGATTTATGGCAATGCCTGCATATCTTGGCGGAGAATTTCATACCTGCGGAATAAAAACTTACGGTTCAAACCAGAAAAACCGCTCAAAAGGATTGCCTCGTTCAGTTTTAATGCTTCAGTTACTTGATGCAGAAAGCGGCGCACCTTACGCATATATGTCCGCAAACCTTATAAGCTCAATGCGAACAGGTGCAGTCCCAGGACTTGGAATCCGTTATCTTTCTATAAAAGAACCAAAAATTGCAACAATCGTAGGTCCTGGAGTAATGGGCCGAACAGCCGCATTGGCAATTGCAACTGAAAAACCTTCCGTAACAACAATAAAAATCAAAGGCCGCTCAGAAAAGGGAATCAAAGAATTTATAGATTTCTGCAAGGAATACTGCCCTTCATTTAAAGATTTTATTGTATGCGATTCAATCGAAAGTGCCGCAAAAGACAGTGACATTGTTTATTTTGGTACAACGAACGCCGCAAAATTCGAAGACAATCCTTCCCTAAAAGATGAATGGATAAAACCCGGAGCCTTAGTCATAAGCACAAGTGCGCTTTTAATGAACCACGAAGGCTGGAGCGACACAAAAAAATTCAAGCTTGTAAGTGATGACTACAAAATGTACGTCGGCTGGGGAAAAGGAAAACCTGCTCCAACGCAAAAAAATGTTTCTACACTGATTGGAATGGCTTTTTATGACGCAGTTGTAGAAGGCATTGTAAAAGAATCAGATTTAGTTGAAATTGGCGATGTTGTAAACAATAAGAAAAAAGCCCGCGACAGCGATGACCAGATAATTGTGTACGCAGTCGGCGGAATGCCAACAGAAGATGTTGCCTGGGGAAGATTCTGTTACGACACAGCCGTAAAAAATAACATTGGAACAAAACTAAATCTCTGGCAGTCTCCAGAATGGAGCTAAAAAACTGCAGAAAATTTTCAGTTTAAGTTTGAAATAACAGTGTATTTACAGATTTAAAAATGAGTTCAGAGTGACAAAAAAAACTCGCGAAGTTTGGAATAAAATCCGCAAAGCAACCGCAGTTTAACTCTCGCTCTGAACTTTGCACTGTTATTTTGAACTGTTTTTGAAATCTAAAAAGCTATGCTGTAAAGCCGGAATTTTTAATTTTCATTTTTGAAATTTGCTTTTCATCATATTAATTGCAGATTCGCCGTTGCAAAGTGTGAGTTTACTGCTTTTTTATTTTTTTTCTCGGCGAATCCATTTACTGCGTTTACAGCATAAAAAATTATCAATTTATTTCCATTTAAAAGTTATAAGTCCGATTATGTAAATTGCAACTATGCAAACTGGAACAAAATATGCAAAAATCGGCTTCATCCAGTTTTTTACTTTCAGACCTTCGCCTTCGTTTGCTTCCTGCATAAATTTTTCCCAGCCAAGTCCAAATCTGCTGCTGCAGCTGAATACTGCAAAAATCAATGAACCGAGCGGAAGAAGATTGTTACTTACAAGAAAGTCCCAAAAATCAAGCCATGCTGAACCTTCGCCAAATGGATGAAAATGGAATACACTGTAACCGAGAGCAGTTGTGAGCGAAATCAGGAAAATGCCAATTCCGCAGATTATGCAGCCTTTTACCCGTGACCAGCCAGTCATCTCTCGAACGCAGGCAAGAATATTTTCGCAAACCGCAAGTTCTGTTGAAAATGCTGCAAACACCATAAAAAGAAAGAAAAGACTTCCCCAAACTCTGCCGCCACCCATATTATTGAAGACAGTTGTCATTGTGTTAAAAAGAAGAGACGGACCTGCGTCAACGGCAATATTAAAAGAAGCACATGCCGGGAAAATTATCAGTCCGGCGGTTACCGCAACAAAAGTGTCAAGAACAATTACTTTAACTGATTCACCCATAAGACTTCTGTCTTTTCCAATGTAGCTTCCAAAAATCGACATTGCACCAATTCCAAGCGAAAGCGTAAAAAACGCCTGGTTCATTGCACCGACAACAACCGGAAGCGTAATTTTTTTAAAGTCAGGAACAAGATAAAAAGAAAGTCCCTTTGCGCCACCCGGAAGAGAAATACTGCGCACTGCAAGAACTGTCATTAAAAGTAAAAGTAAAACCATCATATATTTTGTGATTCTCTCAAGTCCGCTCTGAAGATTTTGTGTAAGAATCAAAAAGCAGAGTGCAACTGCAATAAAAAGATAGCCTGTGTTTATTTTAGGATTTGAAATCATCTTGCCAAAACTAAGATCGCCTGATTTTCCTGCAGCAAAAGAAACAAAATAATAAATCATCCAGCCAGTAACAACCGTGTAAAAAGCCATTAAAAAAATATTTCCAAGAAGGCATACGTAGCCGTGAATGTGCCATTTTGAGCCGGGCTTTTCAAGTTTCTGATACATTTTAACAGGACTTGCCTGAGCCGCTCTTCCAAGCGCAAATTCCATTGTTAATGCCGGAAGTCCAAGCAAAATAAGAAATACAAGATAAACAAGAACAAAAGCACCGCCACCGTTCTGACCAACCATCCACGGAAATTTCCATACATTTCCGCAACCAATAGCGCATCCTGCGCTTAGCAGAATAAATCCAAGTCTGCTGCTCAATCTTTCTCTAGCCATAAAGTTTATTTTAGCAGAATTTACGGTTGTTTGCACAAAAAAAAATTAAACTTGGGCGTACCCTGAAAACTACGTTGGGCGTTCGTCGCGAAAATTCGCGCCGTCGCTATGTCCGCCCTTCCGCTCATCGCTCCATTCCTGCGTTCGCTAAGGCTCACTCCGAAACGCCTTCGGCGGGGCTACCAGCGCTAACGCAAATTATTTTGTTAAGAAAAAGAAATCTATAAAAAAAAGAATTTTTCTTCAGTAACAAACCTGCGTGTAATGAAGAAGATTACTTTGTTAAGAAAAAATTTTCTGCATAACTCAAGGTATTTTATCATCAAGTGTAACGAATGACAGAAAACAAAATTTGCAATATAATGATTTTATATGAAAGAAAGTCTTCGGACTGTAAAAAAAATTCTTTTCTCGCTTTTTTGTCTTTTTGCAGTGCAAAGTCTTTTTGCGCAAAACGGCGTTTCTTTGGAAGAATTAAAAAAAAATCCGTACTTTCAAACTGAAGATTCTTCGCAAACTGAACAGAATTCTGAAAATCAAACTGAAAATACAGAAGATTCAAATGAAGAAAATAAAAATCAGTCTGATTTTAAAAATCCGTCATCACAAAATTTTTACAATTCATCAAACTGGGAAGGTTCAGTAAATTCTAGTTTTTCGTATCTAGAATTTAACGCTTCAGAAACAAGTGGCGGAACTGATTTACAAAATCAAAAATCTGAAAACCAGGACGAAAATCCTGTTTTTAAATGGGGCGATCCTCTTTTAACTGATGCTGAAAAAAAAGGAAAATATCCATGGCTTCCGCTAGACGAGTCGCATTTTGTGCTTGGCATTTTTTACAGTCCAAACTACGTTTTGAGTTTGCAGGAAGATGATCTTGCTTCATATTTTAATCTTGGAAAATTCTTGAATTTTGAACTTGCAGGACTTGGGGCAAAAGCGGACTTTTTATTTTTGCAAGCTAAAAGTTTTTCTTTGAGCGCCGGACTTAATTTTTCTTTCAACTATATGCAGAATACTCAGTC
>CAVCIJ010000127.1:0-4268 GCA_963601995.1 bacterium
TTTGTTGATTTCAGCAGGATCAATGTCAATATGAAGAATTTTTGCACGTTCAGCAAATTTAGAAGCATCACCGTAAACTCTGTCAGAAAAACGTGCGCCAATTGCAATAACAAGATCGCTTTCAGTAATTCCCATATTGCTTGCGTAAGTTCCGTGCATTCCAACCATCCAGGTACAAAGCGGATCATCAGAAGGAAAACTGTCGCGCGCCATAAGACTTTCGCTAACTGGAATCTGTGCCTTATGAGCAAATTTAAAAAGTTCTTCTTCCGCACCAGAAATCTTAACTCCGCCACCGGCATAAATTATAGGACGCTCAGCTTCGTTAATCATTTTTGCAGCAAGTTCAATTTCGCTTTCGTTAACAGGAGGCTTAGAAACCGCACGTCTGAAAGTGTTGTGAGAAAGAGTCCTTAATGCAATTTCATCAGGATTTTCAGAAGGCTCAAATTCATACATATTATTAAGAGCCGTAACATCTTTTAAAATATCAATTAAAACAGGACCGGGACGTCCACTTTTTGCAATCAAAAATGCCTCACGAAAAGTCTGCGCCAAATCCTTAATATCTTTTACCAGAAAATTATGCTTTGTAATTGGCATAGTAACGCCAGTAATATCAATTTCCTGAAAAGAATCGCGTCCCAAAAGAGATTTTCCTACATTACAGGTAATAGCCACAACAGGAATAGAATCCATATAAGCCGTTGCAATTCCTGTAACAAGATTTGTAGCACCAGGTCCGCTGGTTGCCATACAAACTCCCACTTTACCGGTAGCTCTTGCGTAACCGTCAGCGGCGTGGCTTGCCCCCTGCTCGTGCGCAGTCAGAATATGAGTTATGCGGCCAGAATTTTTATAAAGTTCATCATAAATATTTAAAATGCATCCTCCGGGATATCCAAAAACAGTATCAACTCCCTGCTCAACCAAACATTCAATTACAATCTGAGATCCGTTAATTAACATTTATTCCTCGCTTTGCAAAAAATACTTTTCCAAAAAGAATACTGAATTTTAACCTTGTACTCAAGTTATGGATTTTTTTTAATCTGGAGCAAATTCTTTTAATTCTGCACGCCTTATGCGGTTACGACGTTGCCTGCATTATTCTGGCGAGTTTTTTTTCAAGAAAGAAAATTTTTTTTACTAACGGCTATTTTCTTGTAAATTGAAATCAAAAAAGATATAGTTAGCAGCAGCAAAGGGCATTTTGGTAAAAATTACAATTTTTAGAAGTTCCCTAAACTTATTTTATCTCTTAAGGAAAATTTTATGATGATTGACAAGCGGCTTTTAAATGCTGTTCCAGAATCAAAAAAATGGGTCTTCATTACAGTTCTTTTAAAATGGATTATGCTTCTTTCAAATGCGCTTTTAATATTTTCAGTTGCGCACATAATCAGCACAAAGGCACAGGAAATTCTTCTTCCTTGCATTGCAATTGCACTCAGCCTGATTATAACATTTTTAGCAAATCAGTTTGCTTCAATTACAAGTTTCAAATCAAGTTCTCAAGTAAAAAAAACGCTGCGCTCAATGATTTACGAAAAACTTCTCAAACTTGGTTCAGATTATCAGGAAAATTCTCAAACAGCAAAAATCGTTCAACTGGCGGTAGAAGGCGTAGAACAGCTTGAAGTGTGGTTTGGGCAGTATCTTCCGCAGTTTTTTTACAGCATGCTTGCGGCGCTTACAAGTTTTGCAATCATTGCATTTATGGACTTAAAAATGGCTTTGATTCTTTTAATCTGTGTTCCGCTGATTCCACTTGCCATTGTTGCAGTTCAAAAAATTGCAAAAAGAATCTTAAAAAATTACTGGGGTCAATACGCAAATCTTGCAGATAATTTTTTGGAAAATCTTCAGGGACTTACAACTCTTGAAATTTACGATGCAGATGATTTTAAGCAAAAAAAGATGATGGAAGAATCAGAGCACTTTAGAAAAGTCACAATGAAAGTTCTTTCGATGCAGCTCAATTCAATCATAATTATGGACATTGTGGCTTACGGCGGAGCGGGACTTGGAATTGCAGCAGCGGCAGCAGATTATATTGCAGGAAACTTAAGTCTTTCTTCAGCAATTGCCTGCATTCTTCTTTCTGCAGATTTTTTTATTCCACTTAGAAAACTTGGAAGCTACTTTCACACAGCAATGAACGGTACTACAGCAAGCAGCAATATTTTTGAATTTTTAAACACTCCCGAAAAAGACGACGGCACTAAAGAAGCAGAACTTCCTTCAGAATCAGAAAAAAAACTTATTCCTCTCTTTGAAGCAAAAAATTTAGGCTGCACCTTTGGCGAAAGAAATGTTTTGCACAACGTAAACTTAAAAATTTATTCCGGCTCGTACACAGCCTTTGTTGGAAAAAGCGGAAGCGGAAAATCAACTACGGCAAAAATTCTTTCTGGAATCAACAGCACTTATTCAGGAAGTGCAAAACTTTGCACAACAGAACTTTCTCAAATTTCAAAAAATTCCCTGTACAAAAAATGCAGTTACATAAGCCATCGCGACTGGATTTTTAAAGGCAGCGTAAAAGACACTCTGCTTGAAGGAAATCAAAATGCAAGCGAAGAAGAAATGTGGAATGTTCTGGAGCAGGTTCAGCTCAGTTCATTTTTAAAGGAAAACGGCGGACTTGAAGCACAAATTGAAGAAAACGCAGCAAATTTTTCAGGCGGACAAAAACAGCGGCTTTCAATAGCAAGAGCCCTTCTTCACAATTCTGAAATTATGATTTTTGACGAAGCAACTTCAAACATCGATGTTGAAAGCGAAAAAGCAATTCTTGAACTTCTGCACAAATTAAAAAATAAAAAAACAATAATTATGATAAGCCATCGAAAAGAAAACTGCAGTGGTGCCGATAAAATTTATTCTTTTGAAAACGGAACCTGCAGTGAACTGGAAAATACAAATCAAACTGGAGAAAAAAAATGAAAACCTTACTTAGACTTTCAAAACTCATTTCATCGCTTTTTCCTGTAATGATTCTTTCTATTTTATTCGGAACTGCCGGTCATCTTCTGGCAATTTCTATTCCGGTTTTAGGTTCGATTGCACTTGTAGAAAAATTCACCTTGTGGTTTTTAATTTTAATTGGAATTGCAAGAGGCGTTCTTCATTACATAGAGCAGTACTGTAATCATTTTATAGCATTTTCAATTCTGGCAAAAATCCGCAATAAAGTTTTTGAAAAACTCCGCCAGTTAGGACCTGCAAAACTCGAAGGCAGGGAAAAAGGAAATCTTATTTCACTGATTACAAGCGACATTGAACTTCTTGAAGTTTTTTACGCGCACACAGTTTCGCCAGTTTTTATAGCACTTTTTACAAGCATTGCCATGATTATTTTCTTCTGGCAGTTCAGCTGGATTCTGGCAGTTTTAGCAGCAGCATTTTACATTATTGTAGCAGCGGCAGTTCCTGCAATCGTAAACAAAAAAGCAGTTCAGCACGGAAGTGAATACAGAAGCAAATTTGCCGGAATGAATTCATTTATTCTTGACTGCATGCGTGGAATTGAGCAGAGCATTCTCTACGGCAACGGAAAATCAAAACTTGAATCAATAAAAACAAAAAGCGATTCTCTTGCACAAAGCCGAAAAAAAATGGCTGTTAACGAAGGATTTACAGCTGCAGTTTCAGGAGCACTTGTAGTTCTCGCTTCACTTTCCATGCTCTTAGTTTCTATGATTCTTTACAAAAACGGTACTGTAGAATTCGCTGCAGTTATAATCTGCACAACAGCAATGTTTTCTTCATTTGGACCGGTTCTTGCAGTTGCAGCACTTGGAAGCGGACTTTCCGGAACAATCGCGAGCGGAAACAGAGTTCTTGCACTTTTAGACGAAAAACCTGCTGTTGAAAATATCTCTGGCAAAAAAGACATTTTCTTTGAAAACGCAGAAGCAAAAAATGTTTACTTTAAATATCCGGCAGTAAATTCAAATCCTGAATCAGAAACAATTCTTCAAAACATAAACATTCAGTTTCCAAAAAACAAAATCATTGGAATTCAGGGAAAAAGCGGTTCAGGAAAATCGACTCTTCTCAAACTTTTTATGCACTTTTGGGAAGCAGATTCCGGCAGCGTAGAAATTTCAGAAACCTCAGTAAACGAAATAAATACGTCCTGCCTTAGAAAAATCGAAAGTTATGTAACGCAGGAAACAGTTCTTTTTCACGACACAATCGAAAACAATATCCGCATTGCAAAACTCGATGCCACTGACGAAGAAATTGCTGAAGCCTGTAAA
>CAVCIJ010000128.1:0-3165 GCA_963601995.1 bacterium
AATTCATGGAAAGGGAAACGGAATTTTACAGCGACTGCCTGCTGTAAAATTCCGTTTCCCTTTCCATGAATTACCGAAAAATTCTTGAAATTATGAATCTGGCACAAATCAATTTGTTTTTCCAGGGCTTTTAGTGCTTCTTCCTGCCTCATTCCCAAAAGCCGCAGTTCAAATTGTGGTTTTTCAGTTGCTGAAGAATTTTGTGCTTCAAAAATAAAGTCTGCCTTTTTTTCCTGCGGCACTACATTTTTCAGCATAAGCTGATTTTTTGGAACTTCCATTTTTATCGAACCAAACTGAACGCTCCATTTTTCACCCTTTACTTCGCGTACTAAAGTTCCTTCTTTACGGGAAGAAAATGCATAAACTTGCATTCCGCTTTTGAATTCCAGTTTTTGTGGAAGTTGATTTTTTTTCTTTGAGTTGATTTGATTTTTTGCATCAAGCTGTATTTGCGAAACCTGTGCATTTTTTAGAGCCTGTGCATTTGAAAGACGCGATTTTTTTTCTTTTTTTGATTTTTCCCGCTCGCCTTTGAAATTTGAAATTCTCATTCCATTTGCGGCAAATTTTACTTTTTTTTCTTCAAGATTTTGACTTTGCCTTTCAATTTCAGATTTTTTATTTTCGACTTCATCCTCTTGATTTTGTACACTTTGTTCAAAGTCCTGAATAAATTTTTTTACACCAAGAGTTTTTTCCCTGTTTATTTCGCCTTCACGCAGTTTGCGTACAAGATTTTCAAGTTCACTTCTTGTTTTTCTTAAAAATTCTGAAGATTTTGTTCTTTCAATTTCTTTAAGTTCGAGTTCTTTTTGCTTTAAAAAAAGTTCTTTTTGCTCAAGTTTTATGCTTTTTTGCTCTAGAGAATTTTCTTTTACTTTTTGATTTTTAATTGCTTCGTTAAGTTCTGAATGTTTTTCTGTAAGGCCTTTTATTAGAAAACTTACGTCAGCCTGTTCTGTGGCAATGTAATTTCTTGCTCTGTTTATAATTTCTGAATTGATTCCAGAATTTGCTGCTATATCGATTGCATGACTTTCGCCTGGAATTCCCATCAGCAGAGTGTAAGTTGGCTTCATCGAAACAGGATCAAATTCAACGCTTGCATTTTCGCAAAAGTGATTTGTGTATCCGTAATTTTTTAAAATTCCGTGATGAGTTGTTGCGATTACAAATGATTTTTTTTCAATCAGTTCGTCTAAAACGCTCATTGCAATTGCACTTCCTTCCTGCGGATCTGTTCCGCTGCCAAATTCATCAAGCAGTACAAGTGAATTTTCTGTGGCGTTTTTTAGCATAAGTGCAGTTTTTTTCATATGAGACGAAAATGTACTAAGTGAACTGTCGATTGACTGCTCGTCTCCTATGTCAGCAAAAATAGCGTCAAAAATCGGAAGACGTGTTCCTTCGTCTGCCGGCACTGAAAATCCAGACTGATTGAGCAGGGCAAAAAGTGCGATTGTTTTTAATGTGACAGTTTTTCCACCAGTGTTTGCGCCTGTTATAATTAAAACGCGTTTGCCCTCACTGAATTTTATGTTGACCGGCACTGCCTTTTCTGATAGAAGCGGATGGCGTGCGCCTAGAATTTTGCAGGGAAGTGAAGAATCTGTGTCTTCGGCAAAGACTCCGTTTGTTAATTTTTGCCATCTTGCCGTTGCGTAAGCCTGGTCAAGAAGAAGCATTGTGTTGTGTGCATTTTCAAGTTCAGATTTGTAAACAGAAATTTTTGAAGTGAGTTCGCAAAAAATCTGCTTAATTTGACTTTCTAAATTGTATTCTTCCTGAACTAAAGCGTTGTTTGCCCTTACAAGTTCTTCCGGCTCAACATAAAGCGTCTGTCCGCTTGAACTTACTTCGTGAATAATTCCGCTGATTTGAGAGCGGTGATCGGCTTTTACTGCAAGAAGCTGGCGGTCGGCTTTGTAAACCGGAACATTTGACTGAAGCACATTGCTGAGTTTTGAATCTGATGTGTATTTTTTTATTGCATTTTCAATTTCTTTGTTAATCGCTGCAATTCTTGCTCTTATTTCGCGCAGTTGAGGCAAATCTTTTATTTGTCCATTTAAATCTAAAACTGAAAAAATTTCATTTTTTGCGCCGTCGAGTGCTGGAAGTGATGAAACTAAATTCTGAAGGTGAAAAATATTTTCTTTTAAACTTGCACTGAAAATCGATTCTTTTGCGTCCTGAACTCTGGAACAGAAAATTCCCAGTGCGTAAAATTCTTCCTGCAAAAGACTTGAGCCTTGAATTCCCAAAATCTTAAAATACTGCTTTACCGGCGGCCACGAAGAAAATTTTACAGGCGAAGATGAATGTAAAAGTGTGCTCCATTCGCGACCCAAGTTTTTTAAATAATCGATTTGTTCTTTGCTGCTGGAAGCTTCTCTTGTTTCAAGAATTTCTTTTGCTTCGTCGCTTGCTGCAAGTTTTGCAATATGCTCTCTGATTCTGTAAAAATCAAGTTCCTTTGCAACATCTCCTTTTAAGAATTTGTCTTTCTCGTTTTCTTCCATAAAAATTAAATTTTCCTTAATAGAGAACTTAAGTTAAATTTTTTCGTTTAGAATTGCGTCTAAAAGTTCTTTCGCATTGCTGACAATTAAAGATGCCTTATGTTCCTGTAAAAATTCTTTTGTTCTGAAACCCCAGCTTACGCTTATACATCTTATTCCGGCAGCTTTCGCAGTTTCTATGTCTACATCAGAATCGCCTGCGAAAAGAGTTACGTCTTTGTTTACGCCAAGAATTTTTATTACTTCATTTAATGAATCTGGAGATGGCTTTCTTTTTATTCCCTGTCTCTCTCCTACAGCAGTTTGCGGATTTATGTATGAAGAAAAATAAAGTGAAGCAAGTTCTTTTACCTGCTCGTCAGGCTTGTTTGAAACAATTCCAGTTTTTATTCCGTGCGAATTGAGTTCCTTTAGAACATCTAAAACTCCGTCGTAAGGTTTTGTTTTGTTTTGCCAGTTTTCTGCGTATTGTGATTTTAATTCAGCAAAACATTCTTGAAATTGCGGATTTTCCTTTCCCTGCGGAATTGCTCTTTCCATAAGTTTTTCAAGTCCGTTCCCAACAAAGCATCTTACTTCTTCGATTTTTCGCTCAGGAAAATTAAATTTTTTCAGTGCAGCGTTGCAGCTGTCGGTTAAG
>CAVCIJ010000129.1:0-6806 GCA_963601995.1 bacterium
TGATTTTAGAGCCTGCAAATTTTGAAATAAATGATAACGAACATCAGGTTTTTAATATGGATGCAAATATTCTAATAAAACAGATTTCTGGAGACATTTTGTATCTTGATCCGCCATACAATTCGCGGCAATACGGAGCAAATTATCATCTATTAAATACGATTGCCGAATACAAGTCGTTTGTACCAAAAGGAAAAACCGGACTGCGTGAATACACCCGTTCAAAATATTGTTCTGCTTCAAGTGTAAAAGAAGAATTTGAAAGTCTGATAAAAGAAGCAAAATTTAAATATATTTTTCTTTCTTACAATAACGAAGGTTTAATGAGTGTTGAAGAAGTTCAAAAAATTATGCAGAAATATGGGCATTATGATTTGGCACAAACTGAATATCAGCGTTTTAAAGCAGATTCTGCAAGGTTTAACAAAGCAGATTCAACTGTTGAATATCTGCATATTTTGGAAAAAAAGTAGATTTTAAGTAAAAAAAAATCGTTTTTTCAACTTGCAAAAAGTTCTGTAAAGTGTTTTGCAGAACTTTTTTTTACAAAAGGCAAAATATAGATATATAACAAACATTTCGTGCAGTTTAATTTTTTTAAACTTAAAGCTCATTTCCATAAATAAAAATTTCCCAATCTTCCTGCATAGAACCATTTTTTTCGCTCATTTGCTTTGATTCAATTTTGCGAAGCCCGATTTTATCATAAAATTTGTAATTACACTCCGTATCTGTTTGAAGAAAAAATGAATGTAAATTGTGTTCTTCAAGAGTTTTTGCAAAAAATTCAAAAAGTTTTCTTCCAAGCCCTTTTCCTCTAAAATCTTTTGAAGAAATAAAAAGAACAAGTTGAGCATCATAAGAATGCGGCAGTTTTTCTTTCAACGATTTTGTTCCGTCAAAAAACGCCTTCCACGCTTTTAGTTGATAAGAAAAATCCCTGCAAAAAAGAATTGGAATAAAATATTTTATGCACTTAAAAATTCCCTTCAGTTTTGTAAAGAAAGTTATTTTTCCACACAGATTTTTTTTACAAAAATTTTTATTTTCTTTCCAGGAAATAAATGCGATCGGAACATTTTTGTATTTTAGCGTAAAAGCATACGAACTTTCAAAGAGGCAGTAAAAAAGATAAGCCTTTCCAAAACCGTCAGCAATTTTTTGATGCTTCAGATTTTTCCCGAATCCCCACAAATCATTTAAAATATCTGCAATTTTCTCTGAATCCCGAAAATCAAATTTATCAAGCAAGAAATCTTTATTGTCATCGTCCGCAAAATCATTAAAAAAATTCATTTTTTTTCCTCTCCGCGTATTTTAGTAAAATAAAGTGCAAAAATTCAAGTTTTCCTTTGTTTTAAACTTCGTTGGGCGTTCGTCGCAAGTTTTCTTTGCAAACTCGCGACGGCGGGCTAGGGCGTTATAAAATTGCCAAGAGAGTCAATGCCTCCCTTAGCAATTTTTCCGTTCAAACCCGCTTCGCGTGTTCGAACCCTTTCGGGCTCCTATCCCTAACGCAAAAAAAAATCTATTCATCTTTGATTTTTAGTCAAATAACTGTATATTTTTATATCTCATTGGAGAAAATATATGAAAAAACAAATTTTATTTTTAATGATAACAATTTTTTCACTTTCAGTTTTTGCACATAGCGAAAAAAACATTTCTTTACAAAATTCACTTATAGAACAAAGTGAACAAAAAATTTCAGTAAAAAACACTGATGTAGCTTTGCAAAAAGAATCGTCATCTTCAAAAAGTGATTTTTCCGCAAAGGCAAATTTTACTTTCGGAATAACGCCACTTTCAAAAGAAGGCAGCAAAGATATAAGTTTTGATTCTTCTTATCTTCTTTCTAACTTTGAGTTTTCAAACAAATATCTTAGTGCTGGAGGAAAATTTTACTATAGGCTTTCACTTTCTGATGATAAAAACGATGTTGACTCTGAAAAAACGCTTTCTCAAAAAATTGATTTAAAGCGTGCTTATTTTAGACTTCGTCCTTTTGCAGATAAAAGTTTTGAAGCAAGTATTGGAAAACTTTATTCATATTATCTTCCAGGAAACTTTTTTAGTCTTTCAGAAATTTATACTGGAGCATCGCGCTGGGGTAAAACAGGAATCGGCGTAAAATCAGAAATTTCAGGATTTTTAATAGGAATAGCATTTCCTGTTTCAGAGACTTACGCAGAATTTAAAAATGTCTGGGGAATAAACACCGCTTTACTTTATGATTTTTCAAGTTTAAATAAAAATCTTCCAGTAAAACTTGGCGGAACTTTTCTTTATTCGTACACTTATTCAGAAAGTCAAAATGAAAGTACAAAAGAAATAAATGGCGAAACTAAAAAAAATTATTCTGCATCAGCGACCATAAACTTTGTTCCTAAAACTTCTGGCTTCATTTCAAAACTAAACACAACTTTCACTTATTCATACAACGCAGAGCCTTATGTTGCTTCAAGCGTATTCAAAAATGTTACAAACTATAACGCAGAAAATCTTGATAAGTGCCATTTGTTTTCGCTGAATCACAAAAATAATTTTGGCAAACTTCAGTTTGTTTTTGAAGCAGAATCAGGACATTCTATAAATGGCAGTATGATTCCAATTTACGCTGGAACTCAAATTTTAGTTCCGATTACAAAAAATATTGCCTTAAAGCCACGTTTTTTTTACTATGCTGCACTTAATTCAGAGAATAAAGAAGAAAGCTGTCAGACTTTTGAATTTTATCCGCGTCTGTACATTACTTTTGGACAAAAAGCAGAATGGAATATTTCTTCAGGCACTGATTTTTCTTACAAACAAAGCAAAGAAAATGACTGGAACTTAAATTGGTCAGTTCCGATTTATGTTGAATACAAATTGCAAAAATAAAATTTTCTACTTAATAACTGCCAACCGTTAGTTAGTAAGAAAATCTTCGGTAAGGCAAACATAAAAATATCGCTAGTAACGTAATATTATATTATGAAAACGTGCAGTACAGATTTTATTTCTCGGGCTTATCTAAATTGTGATATGAAATCCAGCACTTTATATAATATAGATTCTGTCTACCTAAATTAAACAAAAATAAACTTCTCTTTTTTTTACCCAATAATTGCAGAAAAAACATAATAAAACCGCATTTTTTTTCCTTAAGCTGAGTGCCAAAACACTTTTTTACTAAGAATTTTTTTTCTTGTACAAAACTGCTCTATGTTAGAAAACGTTAGAAAAGTTTCTACTCGTGCCTGATGCGCCAGTCTATTGTTTTTTGAAGATAGTCAATATATTCTTTGTCTTTGCACATTGTTTTATTTGTACAATTTGAAAGTTTTGCAACAGGACTGTCGTTGCATTCAGAAACTTTCATAACAATATTTAATGGCGGAACATCAGTGTCATTTGCGATGTAAGTTCCAATTCCAAACGCAACTTTTATTTTGTCCTTAAAATATGAATAAAGAGAACTTGCCCTTTCAAAATCCAAACTATCGCTAAACAAAAGTGTTTTATTTTTTGGATTTACGCGCTCGTCATGATACTTGTTATAAAATTTTTCATAATGACGAATCCATTCTTCTCCCCATTCATAAGGATCTCCAGAATCGTGTCTTACTCCTGAAAAGCAGATTGAAAACGTATAACCCATATCAAGATGTGTACTTTTGTCGCCAATTGTATCTGTAAGATACGTTCCGTTTAAAACACCGTATTCCTTTGTCCAGGATTCCATTGCAAGTTTATTCGAATAAGCCGGATTATACATTGGATTTCCCTGACCTACACACATAATGAACTCATGAGCCATAGTTCCTACAGGAACAACATTGTATTTTTTTGCAAGAAAGACGTTTGAAGTTCCAACGCATTTTGAATCTTTATAATTTTTATTGTTTTCGCACAAGGTCTTTACAGCAAGTTCTTGAGCTTCGGCACTAAGTCTTCTTCTAAGTCCGAATTCACTGAAACCACCAAGATTATATTTTCCTGAAATAAGCCAGTTTTTCTTTTCTTCAAGTTTTCTCTTGTACTGTTCAAAAAGTTCATTATAATTGTATGCCATTCTAAAATAGACTTCATTTATGATTGCAAGAACAGGAATTTCATACATCGAGGTGTTAAGCCATGTTCCGTAAGCCTCAAGCGAAAAGCCGCAATCATCATCTGTGCTGATTACAAAATCCTCGTAGCGTGCCTTCCACAAACGCAAATAATCAATGTAATCTTCGTGAAGCCATTCAATTTTTGCAAGATACGAAAGTTCATCTTCAGAAAATTTTAAACTGCAGAAATTTTTTATCTGTTCCTTGATTTCGCCTACCATTTCTTCTGTAAATTTCACATCTTCATTGCGGCATTTAAACGTCCATCTGGTTTTAAATGAAGGATACTGATGATAAATCGCCTGACCCATTGAAAATTTGTAAAGGTCAGTTTCCAAAAGACTTGTTATAATTTTATGCAGTTTCATAAAACCTTCTTTACTGGAAGAAGTCTTGAAATTTCAAAACTAAAAAAACTTCTTCTAAATTAAATAAAAAATCATTCTGTGCAAAAAAAAATCTGCACATTATATAAATCTATGTAAGCTTACGAAAGAACTTCAATCTGGCTGGCAAAAAGTTCATTCATTTGCCTGGAAGATCCGTCTTCCCATATTATTGCAAAACAGCAATCTTTAAAATTATAAGTAATAATTCCCGAATGTTCATTAAATTTTACTTTATCTTCAAGGAAAATTTCTTTTCCATTTTTATCTTTTACTTTTAAACTGTATCTTTTTTCTTTTTCCATTAAGCCTCCATTTGCTGATGAGAGTTTCTAAAAAAAACTTCCAAATTATAAACATCTACTGTAAATATATTTAAATTTTGCAATTTTGACAATTTGAGAACAAAAATTGGGAGAAAAATATTTTTTTACAAAGAAAAAGCGGAAAAAAAAACAAATGCCGCCTTCGTATTCCTAAAAAAAACGTTTTTTATGACTTAAAATTTTGAATCTGAGCAGGATCTTTTTTAAGAATTTTTATCAGGATTTAAATCTTCATTTTCTTTGTCTTTCTTTGATTTAAAAAAGTAAGTTTTTGATTCTTCACCTTTTACAAGACGCCTTATATTTTCTTTGTGCCTGTATATAACAAACAAAACACAGAATGCATAAATTATAGCAGGAAGAGCTTTAAGTCCGCAAAAAGGAAGAACTGCAGCTCCTATCATAATTGATAAAAGTGTTGCAAGTGACATATATTTTACGATTACAACAAAAATCATCATAAAAACTGTACAGCAAAGACCAACAATCCAATTAAGCATCCATAATGTTGAAAGAACTACGAGATAAGCCTTGCCACCTTTAAACTTATACCAGACAGGATAAGCGTGACCTAACATTGCAAACATTCCCGTAAAGGCAACCCCCAAAGAAAAATTTCCACTGCCTAAAATATTTTCAAAAAGTGCACCGAAAATTCCTTCAAGAACAAATGCCTTTGACAAATCCAAGAGCATTACAAGCCACGCCCACTTCATTCCAAAAACTCTTTTAAAATTAGTAAAGCCAGGATTTTTACTGCCCTCGTTTCTGATGTCTTTTTTATAAATCAGCTTTGAAAGAACTATTGCAGGATTTATTCCGGCAACAAGATAAGAAATAACCGCTGCGATAAAAAAAATTGCAACTTTCATAATTTTCTCCAAAATTAACAGTTTTTAGAATCTGTTGATAATTTTTTTTTATGCCAGAATTTTCAAAATCTAACGCTCTTTTTAAAGTCAGAAAGTCTGGAAATTCTGGTATTTTTTTATGATTTACAGAAATTTTATATCATCACAGAACAACAAAAATGTAACTGTAAATATCCTGTCCGCCGTCAACCTCGTTTATTTCAATTCCTGGATGCTTTAAACTCAGATATTTTTTAACTTCCTGTGCTTCGTATGCTGTTGAATCAATTCCACGAATAAAAATGCAAACTTCGTGATCTGTAAAATCCATTGCTTCTACAGTTTGGAAAGTTGTTTTTTTTCTGTCTTCTGAATCAACAAGAATTTTTTTATCCTGAAAACCAATGTAGTCGCCTGCATGAAGTTTTAATCCGTCCATTTCTGAATCGCGAACGCAGTGTGAAATGTAATAAGATGAAACTCCGTCCATTCCCATTTTAAAGTTGTCTAAAATTTCATCAAGATTTCCGCTTGACAAATCCAGCATAGAAAGTGCACCAAAGCCCTCACCTATTGATTTGCTTTCAACCACAACAATCTTTGCCTTTTCGTACATTTTTGCAGCCTGTTTTGCCGCAAGAATTACATTTGAATTGTTTGGAAATACAAAAATTGTTTTTGCGTTGATTTTTGAAAATGCGTTGATAAAATCTTCTGCAGAAGGATTCATGCTTTGTCCGCCATCAACAATCATGTCAGCATTGCGTTCAAGAAACATCTGCTTTATTCCAGAACCTGTGGCAACTGCCACAACTCCAAATTCCTTTGGTTCAGAATCCATAGAAGAAGACATTTTGAATTTTGCAGTAATTTCGCTTATATCCTCGCGGTTATTGTGCTGAAGCGACATATTTTCAACTTTTGTAGTAAGAAATTCTCCATACTGCTGACAGAATTTAAATACCTTCCAAGGCTCCATAGTGTGAACATGAAGTTTTATAATCGAACCGGTTTTAAAGCAAACAACGGAATTTCCAATTTCATTCATATAATTTTTTATGGTCTCAACAGAAAATTCTTCAACATTCACTTTTTTATTTTGAAGCCTCAAAAGAACTTCTGTGCAGTAACCAAATTCAAGTTCACTGT
>CAVCIJ010000130.1:0-48370 GCA_963601995.1 bacterium
CTTTTGTACATGGACAGTCAAAAACAATATTTCTTGTTACAGCAATACTTGGCTTAAATTCTTCAAATAATCCATAAATTAAATCTTCCTGATTTCCGTTTTCTGCATACCATTTTCCAAGTGATGGTGCTGCGTTGAATGCGTTTTCTACATTTTCAATCAACTTCGCATCATCTTTCTGATTTGCAGAACTGTTGAGTTGTGAGCCAATTTTTTTTGTTCCTCCGGTTTCTGGAAGAATTTGCAAAAACATTCCACCTGCTCCAGTAACTCTGCCTTTTTTATCCATAAAAATACTTGTGTTAAATGCCGTTTGAATCTGTTCAGACTGCTGAAAATACCAAGCCAGATCTTTTGTAATGTTTTTATACAAAATTTCTACTGAACTTGTTTCTGGAGTTTTAAATCCTTCTCTAACGGTAGAAATTGTCATTGTTCCGTCACCTAAAAACGGCTTTAAATCCCAACTTTCAAGAGGTTTTTCTACAGGAATATTTTCATTAAAAAGAAATCCTCTTACGTAACCGGAACTGTCTGTTTCTACAGAAAATCCCTTTGCCGGACCGTCAACTTCATATCGCCAGGTTTTATGTTCTTTGCCTTTCATTGTGGGAATTAAAAGTGCACCACACAGGCAGCCTTGTCCTAAAATCATAGTTTCAAGAATTCCTAAGTTGTGCTGAGAGCGCATTTGATTTACAAAGTGTGTTCCATTAAACAGAGCGCCTCTTATTCTTCCATCGGCCATTACAAAAATAGACATTTCGTCTTTATGAATTGAATTTAACTGTTTTAGCAATTCTGCGTCTTGAATTTCTTGTTTAATCATAAAATCAAATATACTTAAATTTTAAATCTTTGTCATTTGAAGAAAATTCAAAAATTTTCTTACTTTTAAGACGGACTGATTTGTAGTAAATTTATTTTATGTTACGTCGTACAGGACATGCTGATTTACCTCTTCATACGGGAACTGTTCCAAAATGGCTTGCTGACAGAATGCGCGATTTGGGAACCGAAATTGTTGAAGCAATTTTGATTCAATACGGAAAGAAAGAAGTTTTACGTCGCTTAAGTGATCCCCTTTGGTTTCAGTCGCTTGGTGCGGTTTTGGGAATGGATTGGCATTCTTCGGGAATTACAACCAGCGTTATGTATGCTTTAAAACGCGGAATAAATTCTCACGCAAGAGAATTTGGTCTTTGTGTTTGCGGGGGACGAGGAAAATATAGTCGAAAAACTCCTGAAGAACTTTTGTATTTAAGTGAACATACAGGGCTTGATGGTGATTCTTTGGTAAAATCTAGTAAACTTTGTGCTAAGGTTGACAATACTGCTCTTCAAGATGGATTTCAGCTTTATCAGCATAATTTTATTTTGAGTGATGAAGGCGATTGGACTGTGGTTCAGCAGGGAATGAATGTTCAAACAAAAACAGCGCGTCGTTATCATTGGTGCTCTGAAAATTTAAAGTCTTTTGTAGAAGAGCCGCATTCTGGTGTTACTGGAGAAAATCAGGGATTGATTTTAAACTTAACTGACTCAAATGCTGCGTCTACCAGAAAATCGATTTTGACTTTGGCAAAGGAAAATCCCGATCGAGTTTTAAATGAAATTTATGATGCAATAAAATATGACGGAGAAAATTCTTCTCAAATTCAAAAGGTAAAAAAAAGGCAGATTGAGTTTTTTGAGGATGAAAATCATATTATTTTAAGTGATGAATCGCGAAATCTTGTTATGCCACGCCGCCATGAACTTCACGCAGAAGATGTGGATTTAAAAAGACTTGGTGGTGTTCTTGTGCTTGCTTATGAATCTAAGCCTGAAGATTTTTCAGAATTACTTTTAACTAAGGGACTTGGTCCTAGAACATTGCAGTCTCTAACGCTTGTTAGCGAAGTTATTAACGGAACTCCAAGTCGTTTTTCAGATCCTGCACGATTTAGTTTTGCTCACGGTGGAAAAGACGGACATCCTTTTCCTGTTCCTACAAAAATTTATGACGAAAGTATTAGAGTTTTAGGTGATGCTATCGAAAAAAGCAAACTTGGCTATAATGACAAAAGTGAATGTATAAGAAGATTGCATAATGTGGCTTTACAAATTGAAAAAAATTGTGAGCCGCTTGCTGATTTTGAAAAATCTATTGAACACGAAAAAAGCCACTCCAAAGAATGGGGTGGCCGTACGGTTTGCGATTAAATAAAGTCTTTTAGCAGGGTTTTATTTGCTTGTTTTTAATTCCTGCTGGTATTTTTCCCAATCAGAGTCAATTTCCGAATTTTTTTGACCTTGAATTAAACTTACAATTATTGCAAAAAGAAGGCAGAACGCAAATCCTGGAATGATTTCGTAAAGATTCCAAATTCCACCGTTTAAATTGTGCCATAAAACTACAGAAACTGCGCCAGCAATAATTCCTGCAACAGCTCCACCTGCAGTTGTTTTTTTCCAGAAAAGTGCAAGCAAAATTAAAGGTCCGAATGTTGAGCCAAATCCTGCCCAAGCGTAAGAAACTAAGCCCATAACCGAAGCATTGTTATCAAGAGCAATGAAGAATGCAACAACTGCAATTACGAGAACTGCAATTCGGCTTATTCTCATTACTACTTTCTGATCAAGTTCTTTTTTTGACAGGTTCTGACAGATATCTTCTGTAAAGGCACTTGCTGCAACTAAAAGCTGACTGTCGGCAGTGGACATTGCTGCTGCAAGAATTGAACATAAACAGATTCCTGCTATAAATGACGGGAATGCTTTCATAAATGATTTGATGATTACAGTTTCAGCTGCGCCGCCTGCAAGAACTTCTGGTAAAAGATAAGTTGTTCCGATTGCGCCAACGTAAACAGCAACTAAAAGAGCAATTGTAACCCAACCCATTGCAACTCTTCTGGCAATTTTAATTTCTCCGTTTGAGCGAATACCCATAAAGCGTACAATAATGTGTGGCATTCCAAAATATCCAAGTCCCCAAGCTAATGCAGAAATAATAGACATAGGACCGTATTTTTGGTTATTCAAAAGATTTTGCTGAATTTGCTCTCCAAGTTCACCGTTGATTGCTTTTTGTGTAAATTCATTTGCCTGATTGATGGCATTTACAGGTCCGCCAAGTTTTATTGAAATCATAATTCCTGTAATAATTATTGCAACAAACATCAGTGTTCCCTGAATAAAATCGGTTGTGCAGACTGCATTAAACCCGCCAAGAAGCGTGTAAAGCAAAATTATTATCATTGCAATAAAAAGTCCGCAAATATAAGGAAGATTAAATACAGAATTTAAAAGTTTTGCACAGGCAACGAATCCTGATGCAGTGTAAATTACAAAAAACAAAATTATAAAAACTGCAGAAACTATAGAAAGAATATGTTTTGTGTCTTTAAAGCGGTTTGTAAAAAACTGTGGAACTGTTATCGAATTGTTGCAGACAATCGAGTAGGTACGAAGTCGCTTTGCTACAATCAGCCAGTTTAAATAAGTTCCAATTAAAAGTCCGAGTGCAGTCCAAAAAGCTTCTTTCATTCCGCCAAGATAAGCGAGTCCTGGAAGTCCCATAAGCATCCAGCCGGACATATCGCTTGCTTCTGCACTTAATGCTGTTGTTAAAGGACCAATGTTTCTTCCGCCAAGAAAAAAATCTTCCGAATTTTTGTTTTTGCCAATAAATCTGAAGCCTACGTAAATCATTGCTCCAAGATAAATTGCAAAGGCAATAATTTCTTGAATCATTGCTGATGACATTTTTTTTCTCCAAAAAATTGATTTTTTAACGTTTTATAAAAAAAGAAAAAATCCGTAAAATAAAGGTTTGTTTTACAATTTTATAAAGAAAACGTTCCGAACATTCTATTTTATATAGGAAAATCTTTCAATAAATGTATTTTAGCTCTTTTTTTTATAATACTAGATTCTTTTGAATTTGCTTGATTTTGTTCAGAAAAATTTGAAATTGGACTTACATTTTGAGATGAAATTTTTAATGTAAAAGACAAAATGTAAAAAATAAAATTTCCTTTATAAAAAAATATAAATGATTGTGTTATTCTTGTGCAGATTTGAAAAAAAAATTTTAGTTCGTTAGAAGTAGAATTTTCTGTGAATAAAAAAGCCTAGCCGTGCCTGTAGCCGCGCGCAGCGTTCCGGAGCGAAGCGGAGGAATGGAGCGAACAGCGCAACGGCGGAAAGCACGTCGAAGAAAAAGAATTTGCTCCAAAAAATCTGGAATCTTTTGAATTTTGAGTATCTTTTGAAACTGCGGCAAATAGTATATAATTTTAAAATATGAAACATAATATGCAGATTTTACAAGAACTTGCGGTAAAAAATGGTCCGCTTTGTGTTGGTTTGGATACTGATCCTTCGTATATTCCGCTTGAGATTCGCTCAAAATTTTCTTCTGACGCGCAGGCTGTTCTTGCTTACAATAAAGCACTGATTTCTCGTATTGCTGCTGATAAAAGTGCCTGCTGTTTTAAGGTTCAGATTGCTTATTACGAGGCAATGGGTCTTGAGGGAATGAAAGTTTATTCTGAAACTTTGAAAGCTGTAAAAGAAAGTGCTCTTGTTTGCATTTCTGATATTAAACGTGGTGATATTGCTGCAACTGCTGGTGCTTATGCTAAGGCGCATTTTTCTGGTGATTTTGAAACTGATTTAGTTACTTTGAATCCGTATATGGGATTTGATACTTTAAAGCCTTTTTTGGAATATTCTGTGCCTGAAAAAAATGTAAAGGGTGCATTTGTTCTTTTGTGTACTTCAAATCCTGGAATGACTGACATTGAGCATCAAAGACTTAGTGATGGTTCTTTGCTTTTGGAAAAAGTTGGTGATGAACTATGTAGAATTGAAAGTGAATTTAAAGAATTTTATCCAGATCAGACTTGTTCTCCTTTTGGTGCAGTTGTGGGCGCAACGCAGGAAAAAGATGCTGATTATTTGCGTGAAAAATACAAGAATATTTTCTTTTTGATTCCAGGATACGGAGCACAGGGCGGAGCTGCAAGAATTGCCGCGACTTTGCTAAAAAATGCTGGCGGAGTTGTAAATTCAAGTCGTGGAATTTTATGTGCGTGGAAAAAAGATAGTGAATGTATTTCAAAAGGTGAAAGTAATTTAACTTTAGAAGATATTGTTGCGGCAGCGGCAAGAGCTGCAACTGCTTCTAAAAATGACTTGTTTGCAGCGTATAAAAATTTGTAGTTAAAAGTAGAAAAGGCTGTTTGAATAGCGCAATTTTTTATTTTTTTTACGGGAGACTTTATGGATTTTGCTGAAATTGATGAAAAAGGAAGAGCGAAACTTTTTTGCGGAAAAGCAGACGTTTCTTGTTGCGAGAAAATTAGGGGGCAAAATAATGTTTATGTTTTGGAAGTTCTTGCAGTTTTAGAGGAACATCAAATTTCTTCTGAGCCAGGACAATTTTATCTTGTAAAGAGCGAGCGTAGCGGTGTTCAGTTTGGCAGACCTATTAGTGTTTTTAAATCTACAGAAGGAATTGTTCAGGACGGAAAAAAACTTGTAAAAATAAAATTTCTGATTCTTGAAAAAGGCGAGGGAACCAGGGAACTTTGTCATTTGAAGTCTAATGATAAGGTTGAACTGATTGGACCGCTTGGAAATAAATTTGAAGTTCCTGATGGAATTTGTTTGACGCCTTCAAAAAATCCTGAAATTTGTATTATTGGTGGCGGAATTGGTGTGGCACCAGTTGTAAATTTTGCTTCAAATCTGCACCCTAAAATTTATGATTTTTATGCGAGTTTTAGAAGTGGAACATATGGTGTTGAAAATATTGCTCCTTCGAATTTAATTATTACAACTGATGATGGAAGTTTTGGTATAAAGGGAATGTTAAGTGAAGCTTTTACTGTGCAGACTGTAAAAGAAAAAGGCTACAAAGTGATTTTTGCTTGCGGACCAACGCCAATGCTTTGTTACGTAAAAAAAGTTGCGGAAGAAGCAAAAGTTAAAGCGTATTTAAGTTTAGAAAAGAAAATGCTTTGTGGGGTAGGTGCTTGTCTTGGTTGCACAATCAGCACAAGGGAAGGAAATAAGAGAGTTTGCAAAGATGGACCAATTTTTGATTCAGAAATTATTGAGTTTTCTAAAGCAACTAATGTTCGTACTAAAACTAATGAACGGTCGGTAGTTATAAAACCTGATTTAAGTGTTGATATTGCAGGTGTGCATTTTGAAAATCCTGTTATTGCTGCTTCGGGAACATTTGGTTTTGGGCAAAACTATCGTTCGTTCTTTGATGTAAATGAACTTGGTGGAATCTGCTCAAAAGGGCTTACTTTAGAACCAAGATTGGGAAATGAAGGTGAAAGAATTATAGAAGTTGCTTCCGGCGATATAAATTCAATTGGTTTGGAAAATCCAGGAGTTCCTCATTTTATTGAAAATGAACTGCCGGAAATGCTTAAATTGAAGCCAGTTACAATTGCAAATCTTGCTGGAAGTGATATAGAAAGTTACGTAAAAGGAGCAGAGCTTTTAGAACAAACGAACGTTCGTATGTTAGAGTTGAACATAAGCTGCCCGAATGTAAAAGCGGGAGGAATGGCTTGGGGAACAAAATGCGACGCAGCTCGTGAATGTGTAAGTGCCGTTAGAAAAGTAACTAACAAACGTTTGGTAGTTAAATTAAGTCCAAATGCACCTGATTTGACAGGTGTGGCAATGGCTTGTATTGAAGCTGGAGCGGACGCTTTAAGTTTAGTAAATACAATTCAGGCAACAGCAATTGATATAGAAAAAGGACGTCCAGTTTTTAAGAATGTTCATGCTGGACTTTGCGGACCTGCAATAAAACCGATCGCACTTAGAATGGTTTATGATGTTTGCAAGGCAATAAATTCTCTTCCTGAAGAAAAAAGAGTTCCTGTAATTGGACTTGGAGGAATTTCAAAATGGCAGGATGCTGTAGAATTTATTATGGCTGGAGCAAGTGCAATTCAAGTAGGAACAGCAAGTTTTTCTAATCCAAATGCAATGATTGAAATTATTGAAGGGCTTAAGAATTTTATGAAATCACACGGATATAAAAATCTTGAGCAGATGCGCGGAATTGCTCAGTGTGATTAAAATTTTTATGGCAGTTTACTTATTTTTGTGATTATCCTGAAAATGAACTGCCATATTTTTATTTATTCATCAAATTAAACCTTAATGGAAGAAGCTCATCTAGCGTAAAAATTTTATATTCTTCCTGATTTTTTGCAAGAATGATTTTAAAATCTTCTTTGCAAAATTCATTCATAACTTGACGGCACACTCCACACGGCGGGCAGAAATCTTCAACTTTTGCATTTGCTCCGCCAACTATTGCGATTGCTTCAAATTCCTTATAGCCTTCGCTGACAGCCTTAAAAAATGCGGTTCTTTCTGCGCAGTTTGTAGGACTAAAAGATGCATTTTCTATATTGCATCCACTGAAAATTTTCCCGTCTTTTGTAAGAAGTGCAGCACCAACATGAAACTTTGAATATGGAACATAAGAATATCCAAGCATATACAGGGCTTTTTTTATTAAAGATTTTATTGTTTTTTCTTCCATAGATATTTTTCTCCAGTTTTTCTTTAGGAAGTCTATGATAAATCTAAAATATTGAATTTTAAAGAAAAATTTTATTTCTTAGCAGAAGATTCTTTGATGTTATAAATAAAATTAACGGCGGCCATTGTAATTATGATAATATAGCCTGCAATGCTTAAAAAATCGGGAATCATGCCAAAGATAAAAAATCCCAGCAGTGTAGAAAAAATTATCTGCGAATAATCGTAAATTGAAATTTTAGAAGCCGGTGCATAAAAATATGCCGCAGTAATGGAAAATTGACCGCCGGCTGCACACAATCCTGCCATTATCAGAAAAATCCACTGCTGAACGCTCATCGGATTAAAATTAAAAATCATGTAAGGCAGACAGAGCAGCATTGAAAATCCTGAAAAAAACAGTACCACAATTTTTCCGCGGCAGCCCATAAGTCCAAGTTTTCGCACGCAGCTGTATGCAAAGCCTGCTCCTATTCCGCTTACAAATCCCGCAAGGCTTGGAACTGTCTGACTGAAATTAAATCCTGGTTTTACTACAAGCATGGCTCCTAAAAATGCAATGATTATTGCCGCAAGTGGAAGCGGTTTTATTTTTTCTTTTATTAAAAAGTAGCTAAACAGAATGGAAAAAAACGGTGACATTTTATTTAAAATTGAGGCATCCGAAAGTACCAGATGGTCAACGGCATAAAAATTTCCAAAAATTCCCACAGACCCTGCAATCGACCTTAAAATTAAAAAAAGCATTGCACCCTGTGGAATACAAAGCGCAGACTTTCCGTTTTTTCTGTAATCAAAAAAAATGCCGCCAAGTGCAATCAAAAACGCCATCGCATTTCTGAAAAAGCATTTTTGTACAAAAAAAATATCTCCGCTAAGCCTTACAAAAGCTGCCATCAGTGCAAAAAAAAGTGCCGAAAGAATTATAAAAATAATTCCCCTGCCTGTATCCGAAATTTTATTCATGAAAATGAGTTTATGAAAAAAAACAAAATTAATAAATATTTTTTTTATATGGGCGTTACCACACTTCGTTTCGAAGTGTGGTCGGGCTTTTCACGGCTTCGGCTTTCGCCTCCGAACAAACGCAGGCGTTTGTTTTCAGGCATTTTTTCAAAATGCCTTCACCGTTACAATCCCTAACGCAAAAGTCGCAACCTTGTGCTTGCTCCACGAGTTTTCTTGCGAAAGCTTGCGTTTTTTTTGATAAGAAGTTATTTTCTTAACCCCCAGAGCAAGTTAGGTTTAGCCCCGATAGTTGAGTAAAATGCTAAAGCATTTTACTCGTCGAGTTTGTCGCAGGCTTACACCTGCTTCCCGAGTTTTATGCCAAAATTCGTAGAATTGTTTTGTTAAGAAATAGATTTTGTGGAAGAGGAAATCTTGTCAGTAACAGGCGACAAACTCGCAGATCTTCTTTACAAACATTTATTTTCTTAACGCCTAAAATGGGACTTAGAAAACACAATAGCACGTTCAAAAACGCAGGTTTTGAATGAAACCGTGAAAAGTGGATTTTATAGAAGATTTTTTTTACGGGATGAAATTGTTTTGACTGTATAAAAATAAAACTCGCTTCAAAAAATTTTTAAGAAATTGCAAAAAACTAAACATTTGAACAATATGTGCTTTTGGGATAAAATTACTCAGTTTTTAACTTTGAAGAGGTTTTGTATGATTTTTTCGCCTATTGAAATTGAAGAAACTGTTAATATGTTTATGCGCCAAAAGCTTGATATTCGCTGCGTTACAATGGGAATTTCGCTGCTTGACTGCGCTGATTCTGATTATAAAAAATCCTGTGCTAAAATTTACGATAAAATTATGAAAAAGGCTGGCAATTTGGTAAAAGTCGGTCAGGATATTGAAAAGGAATTTGGTGTTCCGATTATTAACAAACGTATTTCTGTTACTCCAATTTCTTTGGTTGCGGCTGCTAGCAATGCTGATAATTACGTTGACTATTGCAAAACTCTTGATAAATGTTCAAAAGAATTAGGCGTAAATTTTATTGGTGGATTTTCTGCTCTTGTTCAAAAAGGAATTACTCCGGCAGATAAAAAACTGATTGATTCAATTCCGGAAGCTTTGGCTTGTACTGATTTTGTTTGTTCGAGCGTAAATGTTGGTACTACAAAGAATGGAATTAATATGGACGCTGTAAAATTGATGGGCGAAATTATTTGTAAAACCGCCGAAGCGTCTAAAAATAATGAAGTGAACGGCTGTGCTAAGCTTGTAGTTTTTTGCAATGCGCCAGAAGATAATCCTTTTATGGCAGGAGCATTTCACGGACCTGGAGAAGGAGATTGCGTAATAAATGTTGGTGTTTCAGGACCTGGTGTAATTTTAGCGGCTGCAAGGGAATATAAGGGGCAGCCAATAAATGTTCTTGCTGACGGAATTAAAAAAATGGCGTTTAAAATCACAAGAATGGGTCAGTTAGTTGGAAGTGAAGCGGCAAGACGTCTTGGTGTTCAGTTTGGAATTTTGGATTTGTCTTTGGCACCAACTCCGGCTGTGGGCGATTCTGTTGCAAGAATTCTTGAAGAAATTGGAATTGAAGGTTGCGGTGCTCCGGGAACAACGGCCGCTCTTGCAATGCTTACCGATATGGTAAAAAAAGGTGGCGTTATGGCAAGTACAAATGTAGGCGGACTTTCTGGTGCTTTTATTCCTGTTTCAGAAGATGAAGGAATGATAAATGCTGTAAAGCAAGGTTCAATCTGCCTTGAAAAGCTTGAAGCGATGACAACAGTTTGCTCTGTTGGTCTTGATATGATTGCAATTCCAGGCGATACTCCGGCAACAACTGTAAGCGGAATTATGGCAGATGAATTTGCTATTGGAATGGTTAATAATAAAACAACTGCGGTTCGCTTAATTCCTGTTCCTGGAAAAAAAGCTGGCGAATGGGTTGAATTTGGTGGACTTTTAGGCGGTTGTCCTGTAATGTCTGTAAGCAAATTTGGATGCGCGGATTTTATAAATCGCGGAGGAAGAATTCCGGCTCCAATTCATAGTTTTAGAAACTAAAAAAACGCATTAAAAAAATTTAGCTAAAAGATAAAAAAAATGATACAAATTTTAGAAGAAACAACAAAATATCCTCTTCAAAAAATTGGGCAAATGGCAGGAATTTGCTGGAACAGTCCAATTGATGACAAAGAAAAAAATATTAGGCGGGCAAAAGACTGCATTGTAAGTGGACACGGAAGAGTTCTTGAATATGTTGATATTGAACTTTGTATAAGCGAAGTTTCGGCAAGAATGATACGCGAATGGTACACTCATATTGGCGGTTCTCCAACAAGACTTCAGGAAAGTACAAGGTATGTAAACTGTGCAGAATTTAAATACGTTGTTCCTCCAAAGATAAAATCTGATGAAAGTGTATTAGATGTTTACAACGAAATTATGAAGTCAATTCAGGAAGGCTATAAAAAACTTTCTGAGATTGGAATTGTGCGGGAAGATGCAGCGATGGTTTTGCCTCTAGCAATGCACACAAAAATTGTGGATAAGCGAAATTTGCGTAATTTGATTGAAATGTGTCATCAGAGGCTTTGCTCAAGAGCGTATTGGGAATACAGAGAAGTTATGAATCAGATAAAAAACGCACTTTCTGAATATTCCGATGAGTGGAAATGGATTTGCGACAGATTTTTTGTTCCTAAGTGTGATGTAAGCGGATTTTGTACTGAAAGGAAATGCTGCGGCAGAAAACAAAAAAAAGAAATCGAATTATAAAATTCTCTAAATTCTGTGAATTTAACGAAAAATTATGACAGTTACAAAATTGATTCAAGTCGAACAAAGAAAAGAATTTTTTTATCTTGCCGAAAATTTTCTTCGTCCGGCTGAAAAATATTTTTGTGCCTTAATGGAAAAAATTCAAAAAAATGAAAATACAGTTTTTGTTCTTGTACAAAAAGAATTTCCTTCATGCAAAATAAAAATACTTGGTGTTTTTTCCTATACCAGAGGAAAACATTTTTCAGCGTATTTTCCAGTTTACACAAAAAGTGCTGAAGATGTTCTTATAAAATTTTTTAAGACTCACGAAATTTTTTGTCTTTCGGGCGAAAAGTCAAATGTTGAACATATTGAAAAACTATACTTTAGGGCAAAAAATCTTGTTCCGCAGGAAGAGCGAGCAATGTTTTTAATGGAATATTCTGATTCAGAAAATGAATCAAAAAATCATTCAAAGTTAAAAAATGCTGAAACTTCCCCAACAGAATTTAATCAGATTGCAGATAAAAAAAATTTTTCTGAAAAAAACAAAAATTTTCCGCAGATAGTTGAGTGTACTTTTTCTGACGAAGAAGCGATTTTTCCCTTACATCTTGAATATTGTAAAGCAGAAGTTCTGCCTTTTTGGAAAAATTTGAATCTTGCTGCAGAACGCCTTTGTCTTGAGCAGAATCTAAAGACTCAATATGTTGTAGGAATTTTCGATGATTTGCATAAAAATCTTCTTGCAAAGGCTCAGACCAATGCAGAAAGTTCTTCTACAGTTCAAATTGGTGGCGTGTTTACGCAAAAATCTTGTCGCAAAAAAGGATATGCCTGTGCGCTCGTAAATCATATTGCGCAAAAGTTTAAATCGCAGAAAAAAAATGTTGTGCTTTTTGTGCGGAAAAATAATCTAGAGGCACTTCATTCTTATGAAAATGCGGGATTTAAATATTTAGGCGATTACAAACTGGATTATTATTTGTAATTTTTTTTGGAGCGTATTTTTCTGCTTCGACTGGGCTTTCGTGGCTTGCTTACGCGCGGTATTTTTGCTTTGCAAAAATACTTGCCTAAAGGCAACCACTACAGTCCGGACTAAGTCTTTTTTATCAGCAAAATTCTATCAGCTTTACTCAGTAACGCAAGGTTGCAGGTTGTGCTGAATTTATTAGTCTTCGTCGGCTTCGCACAGTATCTGTCAGGTAAAAAATTATTTTTGCGTATACAGATTTCAAAATAAATCTAGAATGACGGTTTATATGCTTAAGCAGCACGTTCGTAAATTCTAGATTTTTTTAATAAAATTTTTGTAAAAAAATCAGTTTATCTGTTCATAATTGCATCAATTGATTCAATGCAGGCTGTTCTTAGTCCGCTTTTTTCAAGTGATGTAACTCCGCAAATTGTAGAGCCTGCAGGAGAACAAACGTTGTCTTTTAAAACTGCCGGATGTTCTCCTGTTTTTAATTGCAGTTTTGCACTTCCGAGAACTGTTTGCGAAACAAGTTTGTATGCTGTTGTTCTTGGAATTCCGTATTTTACAGCTGCGTCTGCGTATGCTTCAATAAATAAATCTACAAAAGCCGGACCGCAGCCACTTATTGCACCGCCAATTCCCATAAGATTGTCTGGAAGTTCTTCTACTGTTCCAAGTGCAGCAAAAAGTTCTATAAATTCTTTGCGTTCTTCTTCTTTTAAAGAATTTGATTTTTCAAATAAAAACATTCCTTCGCTAACCATAGCCGGCGTGTTTGGCATTACAAACTGAAGATGTACAAGTTCTGTGTTTACATAATTTTTGTATTTTGAAAAATTCCAGCCTAGTGCAATTGAAATAAGTGTTTTTCCTTCAAGATTTATTTGTTTAAGAACGTCTTCAATTTGATAAGGTTTGCAGGCCATAACAATTGTGCTGCATTTTTCAACAAGTTCTTTTACGCTTGAACACGCATTAAAGCCAAGTTTTTGAGCATTTAACTTTAGTTTTTCTTGATTAGGGGCAAATGCGAACATTTTTTCTCTTTCAATTTTTCTTGATTTCGCAAAACCAGAACAAAGAGCCTGCGCCATATTTCCCATTCCAATAAAACCTAAATTTTCCATATTTTGATTCACCTTGCTTTTTAATTTTACAAATTTTTTATGGAAGAAAAACTGTTCCCACTGCATTTCCGCTGTACAGGTTGTCAATTATATTTTCTTTTCCGCCATTAGCCAAAAGAACTGGAATTCCGTAAACAGTTGTTTTTTCAGCAGCTTGAATTTTTGTTTCAATTCCGCCTGTGCCAAAAATATTTGCAGACCCAATTTTTATATTTTTTCGCAATTCACTAATATTTTTTACTTCTTGAATAAATTTTGCATCAGGATTTGTTTTTGGATTGTCAGTGTAAATTCCGTCAATATCACTAAAAAGAATCAGCAAATCAGAACTCCACAAAATGGCAGTAAGTGCACTTAAATTGTCATTGTCGCCGATTGAAAATTCTTCTGTGGAAACTGAGTCATTTTCATTTATGATTGGAATTACTTTTTCATCAGCCAAAGTAAAAAGAGTGTTGCGGATATTTAATGAGCGGTGATCATTTTCAAAATCTTCCTTTGTTAAAAGGAGCTGCCCTACATGAAGTCCGTATTTTGAAAAAGCGTTTCTCCATTGAACCATAAGTTCAACTTGTCCGATAGCACAAAGCGCCTGTCTAAAATGTTTGTCCTTTTTTCGTGCCCATTCTTTTAGTGTTGAAACTCCGCTTACCTGTGCACCAGAACTTACAACTACAATTTGCTTTCCTAAATCACAGAGAGATTTGCATTGACGTGCAAAATTCTGCATAAAATCAGTATTTTGAGTTCCGTCAGGTTTTGCTAAAGTATTGCTTCCGATTTTTATAACAATCTTACGTGAGTTTTGAAGAATTTCCTGGATACTCATAAAATTTTCAGCGGATTTGTCCGTCTCCATCAATTAGATATTTTGTTGTGGTAAGAACTTTTACGCCCATTGGTCCTCGTGCATGAAGTTTTTGCGTGCTGATTCCAAGTTCTGCACCAAAACCAAATTCGCCGCCGTCAGTAAAACGTGTTGATGCGTTAACATAAACGCAGGCTGCATCAATTTGATCTTGAAAGATTCTTGCGTGATTTCGATTATTTGTAATAATTGATTCGCTGTGCTTTGTATTATGCGAATTTATAAATTCTATCGCTTCTTGAACTGAATCAACTGTTTTTACTGCGCAAATCAAATCAAGAAATTCAAAGGCAAAGTCTTTTTCTTCGGCTTTAAAAATATTTTGAATTTTAAGTTCGTCTTCTGAGTAAATTGAATTTGCAGTTTCGTAAGATTTTTCGTCAAAATAAAATTTAACTTTTGAAGCAAATGTTTTGCAAAGAATTGGAATAAAATTTTTTTCAATTTTTTTGTTCAGTACAATACATTCAATTGCGTTGCAAGCACCTGGACGTTGTGTTTTTGCATTGAAAGCAATTTTTGCAGCCATTTTCAAATCAGCATCTTCATCAACATAGAGATGGCAAACTCCGGCACCGGTTTGAATTACAGGAATTTTCGCATTTTCTACAACAAGATTTATAAGCTTAGAAGAGCCTCGCGGCAGAACAACATCAATTTTTCCTACAGCACCAAGAATTTCATTTACTTCAGAATGATTTCCTTCCGTGCAAAGATAAATTGCATTTTCTACACCATTGTCACTCGCATTTTTTAAACCTTCTTTTATTGCTGAGGCAAGAGCTTTATTTGATTCGAGCGCATTTGAAGAACCACGAAGTAAAATTGAATTTCCGCTTTTGTAAGCGAGTGTAAATGCGTCTACAGTAACATTTGGACGGCTTTCGTAAATAATCGCTACAACTCCGAGAGGAACACGAACCTGCCTTATTTGAAGAGCGTCCTTTGTTTTCCAACCGGCAAGTTCTTCGCCAATCGGATCACTTTGTTCAATTACCGTATTTATTCCGCTAAGAATTGAATTGAATTTTTTTTCATCAAGCGCAAGTCTTTCTACAAGAGCCGGTGTCATTCCATTTTTTTTTGCTGATTCAACATCAATTGCGTTTGCTTTTAAAATTGTGTCTTTGTTTTTTAAAATCGATTTGGCTACACATTCAAGAGCATAATTTTTTTGTTTTGCAGTATGAAGTGCTAAAAGATTTGCTCCCTTTCTTAAACTTAAAGTGATTGAATTTATATCCATAAAAATTTCCTTAAGAATTTTATGCAGCACTTTATTTTAGCAAAGTTGTTTCTAAAAAACTTAAAAATTCGCTAAAAAATACATTCCCAAAAGAATTGCAATTCTGCTTTTTGATTCAGACCATCGTTCTTCTCTTGGAAGACTTTTCATATACCACCAGAAAAGTCCAAATTCAGGGTCAATTCTCATTGCGTATTC
This sequence comes from bacterium, assembly GCA_963601995.1. Taxonomy (GTDB): domain Bacteria; phylum Spirochaetota; class Spirochaetia; order Treponematales; family Treponemataceae; genus Treponema_D. Next base: position 15,726 of record CAVCIJ010000130.1, read on the forward strand.
ATCGAAATCGCTTTTTTTAGTTTGATTTCCAAACATTAAATAAACAACATCATCAACAATGTTGAAAAATGAAGGATAAGACATTGTATAAGAATGTCCGTTTAGCTGAGCACAAAATTCATCAAGGTGATATTTTACCTGTGCCTTAAGTTCTTCGTCAGATTTTTCAATCCAAATTTTTTGAATTAAAAGTACAAGATTGTTATGAAAACTTGAAACAAGTTTAGTTTCTGCGTCTGTAGTTGGATCAAGAATGTTTTTTACCTGAGCACTTGCCCCAAACATATCGCCAAGTTTTATTGCATCTTCCCGAGCTTCATCTTCCTTGTTTGTTTTTAATAAATCATTTAAGGCATCAACAAATTTACTGTCTACAAATTCTTTAACTAATTCAGTTTTCATAGGCGTAATTGTAAATTTTTAGAATGTTTTATTCAAGTTGATTGAGTTTTTATTTTTCGGAGGAAATTTGACTGTTATTTTAAAATTGAAAAAAATCGTGTGTTAAAAAATGTGCAAAGAAGTTTATCAGTAAGAGCCAATACTTTCTGAATTTCCTTTTAGCTTTAAAATTCTTTGATTTGAAGAGCCTCTGAATTTAAGAGAAATGTCGTAAAGTTCTTGAATAAATGGACCGTCAACTAAAACGTCAATGTAAGAAAGCATTTCGTCTGTTACTTCGCAGTGTTGCTTTCCGTTTACTGGTTTAATATCGTGATCGTAAATATATCCTGAATAACACCAGATGTTTTTTAAAGGAAATTTTTCTTTTGTTTTTCTTAGTAAATTTACAAGAACCCGCTGATTTTCTTTTTCAAAAGGTTCTCCGCCAAGTACAGTGAGTCCTGCAATAAAAGGATGATCTAAGAGTTCTAAAATATAATTTTCGGTTTGCTGAGTAAATTCTTTTCCAAAACAAAAATTCCAGGTTTTTGCATTAAAACATCCTGGACAGTGAATACGACAGCCTGAAACAAAAAGACTTACTCTGACGCCTTCGCCGTTTGCAATGTCAGGATATTTGATTTCGCCATAGTACATATTTTTCCTATAAAAAAACTTAAAGTCACTTTCAGAAAAAAATCTACAAAAAAATGACTTTAAGTTTCTGTTTTTTTAATTACGTTAAATTTTTAAAGATGAAGAACTCTGTCGCGGATTTCTTGTGTTCGGCCTTGATTCCAATACTGTGTTCCAATGTAACCGCAAGTTCTTCTTGCAACATTCATTGTATTTTGATCGCGGTTTTTGCAGTTAGGACATTCCCAAATAAGTTTTCCGTCTTCATCATTAACAATTTTTATTTCGCCAGTATAGCCGCATTTTTGGCAGTAATCGCTTTTTGTATTTAATTCAGCGTACATAATATTTTCGTAAATATGTTTTAAAAGAGCCATTACTGCAGGAATATTATTTTCCATATTTGGAACTTCTACATAACTGACAGCTCCGCCTGGACTTAATTCCTGAAATTCGCTTTCAAAGGTGAGCTTTGTAAATGCATCGATTTTTTCTCCAACATTTACGTGGTAACTGTTTGTAATGTAATTTTTATCTGTAACTCCCGGAATAACGCCAAATCTTTTTTTGAGACATTTTGCAAATTTGTATGTGGTGCTTTCGAGTGGAGTTCCGTAAACCGAATAATCAATATGCTCTGCAGTTTTCCATTTTTTGCAGGCGTCATTTAATGCGTGCATAACATCAAGGGCAAAAGGTTTTGCTTCTGGATCGGTGTGGCTTTTTTCTGTCATATATTTTACACATTCACAAAGTCCTGCATATCCAAGCGAAATTGTTGAGTAACCGTTGTAAAGAAGTTTGTCGATTGATTCACCCTTTTTTAGTCTGGCAAGTGCTCCATTTTGCCAGAGAATTGGTGCTGCATCAGATTTTGTTCCTAAGAGGCGGTTATGGCGAATTCTTAGTGCTCTGTGGCAAAGTTCCAGACGTTCATTAAGAATTTTCCAGAATTTATCCATATTTTTTTCTGATGAACAGGCAACGTCCACAAGATTTATTGTAACAACGCCTTGATTAAATCTTCCGTAATATTTAGGTTTTCCGTGTTCATCAATATATGTTGTAAGAAATGAACGGCAACCCATACAAGGATAGCAGTTTCCATTTCCATTAGCGTCAACTTTTAACTCAAGCATTTTCTTTTCTGAAATATAATCAGGAACCATTCTTCTTGCGGTGCATTTTGCTGCAAGTTCAGAAAGATAATAATATTTTGTTCCAGGATTTACATTGTCTGGTTCAAGAACGTAAATTAACTTTGGAAATGCTGGAGTAATCCATTGCCCCTGTTCATTTTTTACGCCCTGATATCTTTGCTTTAAGACTTCTTCAATAATCAGTGCTAAATCTGCTTTTTCCTGTTCATTTTTTGCTTCATTAAGATACATAAAAACAGTTACAAATGGAGCCTGTCCGTTTGTGGTCATAAGCGTGATTACCTGATACTGAATTGTTTGAACACCACGCTTTATTTCATCTCTTAACCGCTGATTTACCATAAGATCAAACTGTTCACTGCTTACTTCGAGACCTATCGCGCTAATCAGTTCTTTTATTTCTTTGCGAAATTTTTGCCGACTTACATCAACAAAAGGGGCAAGATGAGAAAGAGAAATACTTTGTCCGCCGTACTGACAACTTGCTACCTGAGCAATAATTTGAGTTGCAATATTGCACGCTGTAGAAAATGAATGCGGACGGTCAATTTTTGTTCCGCTTATAACAGTTCCATTCTGGAGCATATCTTCGAGATTTACTAAATCACAGTTGTGCATTCTTTGTGCAAAATAATCAGCATCGTGAAAGTGAATAATTCCTTCTTCGTGAGCTTTTTGAATATCCGGATCCAGGAGAAAACGGCGCGTAATATCCTTTGAAACTTCTCCGGCCATATAATCGCGCTGAACAGAAACAACTGTAGGATTTTTATTTGAGTTTTCCTGTTTTACTTCTTCGTTTGCTTCCTGAAGAAGAGAAAGAATTTGTTTATCTGTAGTATTTTCTTTGCGCATAAGCTTATGGCGATAACGGTATGTTATGTATTCTTTGGCAACATCATATGCTCCATTTGCCATAATTCCGTTTTCTACCAAATCTTGAATATCTTCTACGTTAAGTGCATGTCCTGCTTTGTGGCATTCAATTTCAATATCATCAACGATAGACTCTATCTGCGCCGGCTTTAATTTTTTGTATTCATCTACCTGTGCATTTGCTGCGTTTATTGCATTTGAAATTTTGTTTCGGTCAAAACTTGCTTCGGCGCCGCTTCGTTTGATGATTTTCATTATGTCCCCTCGATTTTATAATTTTTTATACTAATTTAAATTCTAAACACCATATCTAGCGTTTTTGTTTTCTAAGTATACTAGCGATAGTGTACGAAGTCAACAAACGACCGTTAGCCAGTTAAAATATAAAAGACTTGAAATTACTGTTAGAAAATGGGTTTTTAGGGTACAGATTGATTTAATGAATTTTTCCTTTTGATTTATTTGATTTTATATGAAATTTATGGGTACAAATAAAAAGAAAACATTTTTTTATAAAAAAGGCTGCCAGAATTTTTTCCAGCAGCCATGAAAATGAAAAAATTTAAAAATCAACAAAATTTGATTTTAAAAATAGCGCAGAGATCCTGCAGTTTTACACAGTATTTTTTGTCAAGTTCAGGACCGCATGAATTTGAGCCAACGCCTGCCATTTGTGAATCAATGCAGATTACATTGTTTTCGCATTTTTCAAGTTCGAAATTATGCTTTTTTTGAGCAAGTTCTTCCTGTGTATATTCTCCAGCGTTAAAAGAAAAATTTTGTACTCTGTTGTTATTGTCTGCAAGTTCAAAAATTATGCTTCGATTTTCGCCATAGATTTTTAAGTATTTTGCATTCCAATGCGAAGAATTTTCCTGCGGTTTTACATAAGGTTCGTATTCATCTTTTACTGAAGATTTAAAAGTTCTAAAATATGAAGATTGATGCTTATCTGCATAACTTTCGTTTGGTCCGTAAGCAAGATATTCAATTTCAGAGAATTCTTTTGGAACAAAAAGTCTTATTCCGAATCGTGGAAGAAATTCTACTTTTTCGTGAGTTTTTAAGTCAGTACTGATTTTTAATTCTCCGGCAGAATTTATTGTATAAACTAAAGTTCCTTTTGCAAAAGGTTGAATTATGCTCCAGCCAAAACTTACGCAGGTGGTAATTTGAACTGCATTTTTTAATTCAGAAATTTTTACTGAATAAACTTTTGTTTCATAGTCATCAAGATGAAGTTTTTCCCAGTTAGTGCAGATGTTCCTGTCGTTATCTGTTGGTGCTCTAAAAAAGTTCATAGTGATTGGCTTTGTAAGAATTTCTTTGTTTTCTTTTACAATTCTTGTGATTTGAGCCGTTCTCTTGTTAAAGAAAAATTTTGTTTTGCCGGCTAAAATTTCTGTTGAAAGGGCTTCATCTTTTATAAGAATTTTTTGTGCAGAATTTTCATCTTTTGCGTCATTTTCAAAATCAATTTGAGTTTTATAGTTTTCTTTCAAAATGATTTGTTCAAAGCAGATTTCATAATCTTTTTTTGCCCAAAGCGAATCGTTTTTCTGCGTAAAAATAAATTTTATTTCGAGATTTTGCTGATTCTTAAAATCTTCAATTTCTGAAAAATAAATTTCTTTCGATTCTTTTGCTCCTAAATCAAGTGAAAAATCTTTTTTTAGAAGAATTTTATTAAAATCAGAAAGTTCAAAATGTGCACAGGCAATATTCTGTAAATTTTCAAAGTCCAAAAAGCTTGTGAATTTAAAAGTATTTTCTTTTGCTGTTTTTTCAACACGAACAGGTCTAAAAACCTGCTTTGCTTCGTAAAGTCCAATGTGCGGTTTTCTGTCTGGATAAACAAGCCCGTCCATACAGAAATTTGAATCATTGTGTTTTTCGCCAAAATCTCCGCCGTAGCCGTATTTTTCGGAACCGTCAGCATTTTTGCCGATAATCACACTGTGATCGCACCATTCCCAAATAAATCCGCCGCAAAGTCTTTCGCTTGAATAAAAAGCATTTCTGTAATCTTCCAAATCTCCAGGACCATTGCCCATTGCGTGACAGTATTCGCACAAAACTAAAGGGCGCCGTTCTTTTTTGTTTTTTGCAAAATTCTGAACAAACTGAATTGCAGGATACATTTTTGAAACTAAGTCCAAGTCTTTGTCAGAAGTTTTATCAAGAGTATAAGTGCTTTCGTAGTGAACGAGTCTTGTTGAATCAAGAGATTTTACAAATTTTGCACATTCCTGCATATTTTTGTTGTAGCCGCTTTCGTTTCCAAGTGACCAAAAAACTACGCAGGGACGATTTAAATCTCTAGTAACAAGAAGTTCCATTCTGTCTAAAAGTTCCGCTTTCCATTCACTTTGCGAAGTAAGCCAGGCAATTCCGCTGTAACCGCCTTCTTTGTCGCCTTTTAAATTCTGATAAACTGGAACTGAACCATGAGATTCTAAGTCAGCTTCGTCAATTACATAAAATCCGTATTCATCGCAAAGCTGATAAAAAATTGGCTGGTTTGGATAGTGAGACGTTCTGATTGCATTTATATTGTGCTTTTTCATCAGATTAAAATCTTCTTTTAGCTGCTCGCGGCTGGTAACGTAGCCTGTCTGTGCATAGCTGTCGTGTCGGTTTACTCCGTGAAATTTTACTGCACGTCCGTTGATTTTCATAATTCCGTTTTCAACACAAACGTCGCGGAATCCGATTCTTTCGCCAATTTTTTCAGAGTCTGTTTCAATTTCAAGATTATAAAGATTTGGAATTTCTGCTGACCAAAGTTCAATGTTTTGAAGTTTGAATGAATATTCCTGATTTGCATTTATTTCGTTTTCAAGAAGAATTTTTTGATTTTTATCTTTTAATGTGATTTTTGCCTGAGAAAAATTTCCCTGCGATTCAAAGATAAGGTCTGCATTTTTTTTGTCTTTTGAAAGAATTGTTTGAATTTTGTATTTTTCAATTCGATTTTTTGGACGCGAAAGAATGTAAACGTCACGAAAAATTCCACTAAGCCTGATTTTATCTTGATCTTCAAGATATGTTCCGTCGCACCATTTTAAAACTGCAAGAACGATTTTATTTTTTCCTTCGTGAAGTAAAGCTGTAATATCAAATTCAGAAGTGTGATGAGAAACCTGCGAGTAGCCTGCAAAATTTCCGTTTATGTACAAATAAAAGCAGCTGTCAACGCCTTCTAACACAAGGATTTTTTGTAAACCGTCAGCGTGATATTCAAAATTTGTGCTGTAAATTCCAGCAGGATTTTCATCTGGAACAAAGGGTGCATCATATGGAATTGGAAAATTTACATTTGTGTACTGAGCGTTTCCGTATCCGAAAAGCTGCCAGTTTGAAGGAACTGGAATTGTTTTGTCAGTTTCTGAAATCAAGTCAGCAAAATTGTCTTCAAGGTTCAATGCAGAATTGTAATATTTAAAATTCCATTCTCCATTTAAGAGTGTGAATCTTGATGATTTTTCGCGTTCTTCAAAAGGATTTTGTGATTTTTCAAATGGAATAAAATAATTGTGATTTGGCAGCGTATTTATGTGAAGTGAATAAAAATCTTCGTGGAAAATCATTTTGCTTTTTTGACTTTCAATCTTTGAAATTTCTGAAAAATTCATTTGTTAACCTCCGTAATTTTTCAAATAAAAGGATTGTGTAATAAGTAGCAGCAAGTTATGTCAGATACAAAAAACAAGTTCAAAAATGACATTATGCTCTAAAATTTTCACAATCAATTTATACTTCCTCAGAATGTAATATTTAATGAAAACCTTTTCAAGGCTTTCTCAGCGAAACATATCTGTAACATCACTTGCGATTTTTACTGAGAAAATTTTTTGTTTTAGCCGAATGTTTTTTACATCATTTTTTTATCTGAGTTTTAAAAAGATTTTATGTTAGCAAAGTAAATTATTATACTAATCAATGTGAATAATATTCCCACGATGAGAGTTGCAAACGGAGACGATTTTTTTGATTCATTTTTTTGAGCACTATATTCGGCGTAATTTAAGTGAGGCTCTTCATTGTGATTTTTTCTTGATTTTGAAAATACATTTTTTATGGAATAAAAAGTGTAAGTTAGAAAATTGTATGCACCTTTGTATGAGCAAAATGAAATTATTCCGACTGCTAAAAAAATAATTCCGCTTACAAAAAATCCATCACAAAGTCTGCGTGCAAGAGAAAATTCTTTTTCATTAAAAATTATAAAAACGCAGATTGCTGCTGAAAGTGCGAGGTCGATCAAAAATCTTACAAAAATTTTTGTATTAAGTTTCATATTTTTTTAGCAAGTCCTGAAATTATTATCGCAGTAAACAAAATGATTTGGAAGAACTTCTTTTAAAGAAAAAAATTCTTTTTCTGATTCTGGAATTTCTTTTGGTTTGTAAATAATCCTTTTTCTTGTTTTTTCATATTCCGGATCTGGCAGAGGAATTGCGCTTAAAAGTGATTTTGTGTACGGATGAAGTGGATTTTCAAAAAGTTCATCAGAAGGTGCAAGTTCAAGAATTTTTCCTGCATACATTACGGCGATTCTGTCTGAAAAATATTTAACTATCGAAAGATCGTGGGCAATAAAAAGAATTGTAAGCCCAAGTTGGTTTCTTAAATCATTTAGTAAATTTATAATCTGTGCTCTTATTGAAACATCAAGTGCGCTTACAGGTTCGTCGGCAATTATAAGTTGTGGATTCATAACAAGTTCTCTTGCAATTCCGATCCGCTGTCTTTGTCCTCCTGAAAATTCGTGTGGATAACGGTCTGCGTGTTCTGGAATTAAACCTACTTTTTGCAGGGCATCAATTACCGAACGTTCGTTTTCTTTTTTGTTTTTTTTTCCTTGAATTTTCAATCCTTCAGCAATGATTTCACGAACAGTCATTCTAGGATCAAGAGAACTTACTGGATCTTGAAAAATCATTTGAATTTGACTATTGAACGTTCTTTTTTTTTGTAATTTTTTGATTTGGGCTAACGAAATGTCGTTAGTTAATTTGTGCTTTATTTCGTAAGTTCCTGCATTTATGAGTTCGCCGTTAAAATAAATACGACCGCCTGTTAGTTTGTAAAGCCCGATTATTGAACGGCCAGTAGTTGTTTTTCCGCAACCGCTTTCTCCTACAAGTCCAAAAACTTCACCTTTGTTTATGGTAAAACTTATGTCATCTACGGCATGAAAAGAATCTTTATTAAAATACTGCCGGAGATGTTCAACTTTTAAAAGAGGAATTTGTGATTCTGTTTTGTTCAATTTTGACCTCCAGACTTTTGCCTTTCAAGTGATTTTTTTATACGTTCAGAAACAATTTTTGGCATTTCAACCTTTGGCGCGTTTGGATGTAAAAGCCAGGTTGCGGCATAATGAGTTTCGTTGATTTTAAACATTGGCGGCTCTTCTTCAAAGTCAATTTGCATTGCATATTTATTGCGTGGAGCAAATGCGTCTCCTTTTGGTACAAAAAGCATATTTGGCGGATTTCCTGGAATTGATTCAAGTTTTTCTTTTGTATTTAAATCTGGAATTGAAGAAAGCAATGCCCAGGTGTAGGGATGTTTTGGATTGTAAAAAATATCTTTTGCACTTCCGATTTCAACAATTTTTCCTGCATACATTACAGCAATTTTATCAGCAACATTTGCAACAACTCCCAAGTCGTGAGTGATAAAAATTACAGTCATATTTCTTTCTTTTTTTAGTTTGTTTATCAATTCAAGAATTTGTGACTGGATTGTAACATCAAGTGCAGTTGTGGGTTCATCACAAATTAAAAGTTCTGGATTTGCTGCAATCGCAATAGCAATTACAATTCTCTGTCTCATTCCGCCGGAAAATTCAAATGGATACTGATTGAATCTTTTTTGTGGCTCTGAAATTCCAACTTCGTCCATAATATTGAGAGCTTTTAAATAAGCAATTTTTTTTGTAATTTTAAAGCATTTTTGTTTGATAAGAAGTTTTACTTCATCAACCGAAGGTGTTTTTTCAAAAAGAGATTTTGCTTCATTAGAAAATAAATCCGGTGCATTTAAAAAATCAGTTTTGTCATTTTGATTTTGCTTGAAAAATTTTTTGTAAGTTTTAATACTTTTTTTTACTGCTGAATTAAATTTTTTAGATTCAGTTTTATTCTTTTTTGAAAATTCTTTTTTTAAATTTTTGATTTTTTTTGATGCAATTTTTTGATTTGTTTTTCCATTTAAAATGCTTGCTTCGGTAAGTTGAATCCCGATTTTTACAATTGGATCAAGTGAAGACATTGGATCTTGAAAAATCATTGTAATTTTATTTCCGCGTATTTTGTTAAATTCTTTTTCGCTGAATTTTAAAAGATTTTTTCCTTCAAAAAAAATTTCTCCGTCTTCAATAATTGCGTTTGGTGCTTCAATTCCTAAAATCGCCTTTGAAGTTACAGATTTTCCTGAACCGCTTTCACCTACAATAGCTAAAGTTTCGCCCTTTTTTACAGAAAAATTTATTCCTCGAACAGCGTGAATTAAGCCTTTGTTTGTGCGAAATGAAATTTTTAAATTCTTTACATCAAGCATTTTCTGTGCCTCTCGAAGCTGGATTGAATGCGTCTCTAAGTCCATTGCCAAATTCATTGAAACAGACAAGAAGTATTGAAATGAATGCGGCTGGAAAAAATACACAGTGCGGTGAACTTGCCAAAGCATCTTGTGCAGAATTGAGCATTGTTCCCACAGAAGTCATTGTGTCAGTTTGCAAATTTACAATTCCCAAATAAGTTAAATTTGCTTCAGAAAAAATTACTGACGGAATTGTAAGAACGCTGCTTGTAATAATAAATCCTATTGAGTTTGGCAAAATGTGTCTGAAAATCAATCTTGAATCTTTTGCACCTAAGGTTCGGCTTGCAAGAACATAATCCTGACCTTTAAATCTGTAAAACTGTGCACGAACAGTTGATGAAGTTCCCATCCAGCCAAAGAAAATAAAGGCAACAAACATAGAAACAATCGGACCTGCTTTTTTTGCAAAATAAAGTTGAAAAAGAGTCATTATAATTACAGAAGGAACAGAAGATAAAATATCTTTTATGCGCTCAATTATTAAGTCAACATAGCCGCCATAATATCCTTCGATTGAACCGATGATAATTCCCAAAAAAAGGTTTATTGCAGCAATACAAATGCTTAGTAAAAAAGAAAGCCGTGCTCCGTAAGCAAGACGGGTAAAAATGTCATAGCCGGATTTTTCTGCACCGAATAAAAATGAAGGTTCTTTTCCATTCTGATAAATGTACCAGTTTTTATAAAGAATTCTTGTTTCATACTGATTTCCCCTCTGAATGTAGTAAATGTATTCATTTGGAGAATTTTTGTTTTTTAAGAAAATATCCTTTGCTTTTCCTGTGGCGGCATTTGTTTGCATAATTCCACGCTCATCAGTTAAAAACCAGGCGTTCATATCTCCTTTGCGACTTGAATTTTTTATTTTCTGTTCATCAAGCAGCGGATAAAAAATTTGTATTCCTGATTTTTTTTCATAACTGCGTGCATCTTCAAATTCTTTTTGCGTGAGTGTTTTTTTTACCCAGCCGACTTTGTTGTATGAATCAATGCGGATTTTGTACCAGTTTTGATTTCTTCCGGCAACAGAATAAGTTTTTGTTCCGTAGAATTTTTTTATTGCACCAGGAATATTTGAGTAATATTGATAAGTTGCAAGATTCACTTCCATTTTTTTGCAGCCGTCCCAAAAATTTGTTTTTGCAAAAAGTGAATTTCTCGGTGCTGCATAAGCGTAATATCCGTCTTTATCAGAAATTTTGTATTTTGAAAAAATTGGTGCAAATACGGCGTAAAGTACAAGAATTAGAATTATAAAAAAACAAATAACCGAGCCTTTGTTTGTTGTAAAACGCATCATTGCGTCCTTAAAATAGCCAGTCGGTTTTCCTCTTAAATTTGACTGCACAAAATTTTGTTCCTGGTGAACAAAATTAAATTTTTCTTTTGGAATTTGAGGAATTTCTTGTCCGTCTAAATTTTTTTTAATTTGATTATTGTTTGAATCAATATTCATTTGATTTATTTCCTCCCATTCGAATTCGAGGATCAATAAAGCCGTAGCTTAAATCAAATAAAATTCCTGCTGCAAGACTAATGCTTATGTAAAACATTGAGCAGGTCATAAAAACACTGTAGTCTTTTTGTGTTATAGAAAGAATGTAAGTTTTTCCAATTCCCGGAACTGCAAAAATTTGCTCAATAATCATCGAGCCTGAAAGAATTCCCAAGAAGTCTGCTAAAAAAGAAGGCAAAAGTGGAACCATAGAATTTTTTAAAGCATGACGAATTGTAGCCTGTGTTTTTGTAAGTCCCTTTGTTCGTGCAAGAAGCATATATTCGCTTGTAAGACTTTCTGTAAGTTCTGCACGGATTAAACGCATTTGTCCTGCAATGGGTCCAAAACTTAACGCAAGAACCGGCATAATTGCTGAATGAAACATTTGCCACGAAAACCAGTCAGAGCCGCCTTTCATTACAAGTGGACAAAGATTCAGTTTGTAGCCAACAAAATATTGAAGTAAAAAAGCGTACACAAATGATGGAACAGAAATAAAAAGCATTATAAAAATTTGAATAATGTGATCCTGCCATTTGTTTTTATAAACAGCGGCGATTATTCCAAAAATAATTCCCATTGGAAGCGAAATTATAAGTGAAAGAACATTTACATAAATTGTTGCAGGAAGTTGACCAACAAGATATTTGCTTACTGGTTGCAAAAAAGTTCCCATGCTAGTGCAAAATCCCCAGTCCCATTTTGTAAAAACATTTTTTAGAAAGATTCCATATTGTACAAGAATCGGTTTGTTGTAACCCCATGCTTCGCGCATTTCTCTAAGTGATTTATCGTAGCCGCCTTGAACTGATTCAACTTGATTTGGTAAAAGTCTTATAAGCACAAAAAGCATCGTCATAATTACAAAAAGACTTATAAGCATTAGTGCGATTCTTTTTAATACATATTTGAACATACTTAGAATTTCGGAAAATTTGATAATTTATATTAGCTTCAATGTTGACTTAGTAGATAAAAGATAAAAAACATTTTTGTAAGAAAAACTCTAAAAATTTCAATTTTTAAAGATTCTAGTAACTTAATATACAATTTGCAAAAAGAAGATTTTTTTTAATTAAAGAAACTGCTAGAAATTTAAAAATTTACAGGCAGCTTCTTTAATCATTTTATTTTTTAATAAATTTTGGTCAGCTGTAAAAATTGCAGAAAAAATCAATAACCATCGCTTATGCTGCGGTTGTAATCTTTTTTGCACAAATCCATATAAACCAAAGAACGCATTTTAAGATCGTCTTTGAGTGTTTGTGGAAACGGAATATAACGCCAGAAAATATCGCGCACTTCTTTTGGAAGTTTTTGAGTTCCTGTTGCTTCCTTTGTCATCCAAAGAATGTAGTCATCAATAAAGAATTGTTTGATATCGCCCTTCATTTTGTTTTCTTCAAGATACTGATAGTAGCGACCTGTAAGTCCGTCAGTCATCCAGTCGAATGAAGCTTTTTCTTTTGCAACCTGCCATCTTAAATCAGCAACTGCGGTAAGGCAGGCGGTACGTAAATCTCTCGGATACATTGGAATTATTATTCGTCCGCGACTTGTAATGCGATTGAAGCGATCAAATGGTTCCCAGCAAAATCCTGTATCACCATAAGTAGGCACTAAAAGAACATAAGGAACAATTCTATTTGCAACACCTTTGTGTACCCTTGTAAAACATTCTGGATCAATTGATTCTATCCATGCAAGTTCACGCAAAACATTTTCTCTAAAACCAGTACCCTTATCGATACAGTGGAAAAATTCCCGTGTAAAAATAGGAAACTGATTTCCTTGCCGTCCGCAGGTCATTTTTGCCATTTGCCTGACAGTTGACATTTCAGAAAGGATATCTTCTTTACCAACATTCAGTTCTGCTTCTGGCATATCTGATGATTTTTGATTTAGGGAACTTTCTATTTCTTTTGCTTCCTGAAGTTCCCTTAAATAAGTGTTGAGTTCACGGTCAACTTTTTGAAGTGCATGGAACCTCAGATTTATTTCAGCAAAAAGTTTTTTCTGCAAGTCAGAGTAAGGACTTTGATGAGGTTCAAGTCCGATTATACTTGTATGGTCGCAAAGCATTTGTATTCGTTCTTGAACTTCAATTTCCAGGTTTTTGCGTTCAGATTCTTTTGATGTTACAAGACTTTCAGCGTTTTGCAGTTTTCCTGTATTTTTGCTTTTTAACTGCATAATTCGCTGTTGTTCAGCTTGCGGACCTTTTGCTCTATTTGGAACTTCGTCTGTTGTGCTAAGCTTTAATCTTCCGCTGGCAATTTCTTTTATCCATTCGTCCATATAAAGAACTGGTTCACCGCTTTTGTTTGTAAGTTCTACGCGCGAAAAGAAATTTTTTTGCTCTGGAGTAAAAAGTGAAGGTAATACAACTCCATAGCGCATTGCAAGTTTTTTTGGGAGTGGAATTTTTGGATTTATAATTTTAGGTGCAATAGTCCGTAAAAATTCCCAATGAGCTGTAATCATCTGCTGGCGGTAAACAGTTTTGTCTTTTTTATCCTGACAGTTTAAATATTTTACAAGAAGTTTGTGAAGTCTCTGTGCAGATTCTCCTTCGCCAGAAAGACAAATTTTATAATAAGCAGGATCGTCAAAAACTGGATTTACTTCATCTAAAAAAGTTTTTTCGTATGATTTAGGATCAAAGCATTTTTGACGTAAATCAACTTCCCGGATTCCACCGTTTGCTGGATTTGTTGGAACTGAGGAAATTGCATCAAACTGAGCCTTCATTTGCTTTTCAAATTCTTTACTTGAAGCGTCAAGTTCCTGCTGTTTTTGATCTTGCGGTAAATTTGGCAGACTGTTTTCTGTTTCTTGTAATAATGCAACAATACTTGGGTCTAATTCGTCACTCATACTGAAATTATAACATAGATTAGTATTATTTTACAGAAATTTTTAGTTTGAAGTGATTTGAGGTGAGTTAGGACAGAGCGGGAAAATGTGATTTTTAGCTAAAACTTCGGGTTAACTGCAAGTTTTGCTCGCTTCACGAGTTTTGCCCCAAAACTCGCGGAATTATTTTGTTAAAAAGGAAATTTTTTGTTAGACAGGGAATTGTATTGGTAATTTGCACAACGTTTGTTAAGCAATAGATTTTTTTAACTGAAAATTCAATCAGTAACAGGCTGCAGGCTAATTTAGTTTCGACTTTATGCGTAAATTTAACTTGCAGCCTGTTTTTTAGTAAGGTTTATTTTTTTCCAAGAGAAAATGATTCTTGAATTGGAGTACTAAATGCAATTCCGCTTCCTGGTTCGCTTAGGCAAGGAAGTGTTCTGATTGCTTCGAGAACTGCATCTTTTTTTTCATTTTCAACTACAATCATCAGCATTTCTTTTTCAGGAACAATGTGAACGCCAAAGAATTTTTCATCATCTTCGCGGGCTGTTCCTCTTGCGTTAATTACAGTTCCTCCGCCCGCACCGGCTTTTCTTGCGGCAAGCATTGCATCATCTGCATATCCTTTGTTTAAAATAACGGTTATAAGTTCATTTGTGGAATTTGAAGCCATATTAAGTTCTCCTTGAGTTATATTTGTTGCCTTAATTAGTTTTTCGGCGTTAAGAATATAAAGACTGCCAAAATTTGATTTTTCGCTTTCGCAGGTTTTAAGAATTGATTTTATAATTTCCTGATGACGAGGTGTTTCTGTTAAGATATAAACAAGATCCCTGCTTGAACTTCCTAAACCAAGATTTGCAATCAGACCGTTTGCACTGATGCTGCGTCCAACACAAACTGTGCCACCAAAACTTCCAGCCTCTGATGCGGCTTTTGAAATTAAATCAGCTTTTCCATGAGGCACAGTTGCTATAAGCAAATAAAGATTTGTCATTTTTTATCCCCATTTTTTTTAGTTTTAATTTTGAAAATGATTCCAAGAATTTGAATTGCGATGAGCGGTGTCATAGCAACAAGGGCAATAACTCCAAAAGAAGATGCGGCTGTTGCATTTCCTGAGCCAATTGCAGTTCCTAGAGTGAATGCAAGAATAAATGTGCTTGTCATTGGTCCGCTGGCAACTCCTCCAGAGTCAAAAGCAATTCCTGTAAAAAGTGGCGGACAGAAAAATGTCAAAATAAGAGAAAGAGCATATCCTGGAATTAAAATGTACCAAAGACTAAAATTGTATAAAATCCGCACAATGCTTAATGCAATTGCAACAGCGACTCCCGAAGAAAGAGCTACAAGCATTGTTTTTCTGCTGATTGCACCACCGCTGGCATTTTCAACCTGTTCAGTTAAAACCCAAACTGCCGGTTCTGCACATACAACGATTGCTCCCAAAGCCAACGCTACTATTATAATCAGAACAGTCCAAAGAGAACTGCCGGCGAGTGCTTTTGTTCCCAAAATGATTCCAAGTTCTCTTCCGGCAGGCATAAATCCTCCGTTTACACCGACTAAAAGAAGTACAAGTCCAACAAAACTGTAAATTACGCCTTGAACAGTTCTGAGAATTTGAACAGGCGGCATTTTTATAAGAAAAATTTGGAATACTACAAACATTAAAATCAGCGGTAAAAGGGCAAGACTTACTTCTTTTAAAACTGATGGAACTAATTGAAAAAAAACGGCAAGTCCATTATTTGCAGTTGCAGCTTCCTGAATTGCCTCTGCTGAATTTTGTGCCTGAGGAACTTCGTGAAACAAGAATTTTTCAACAATTCCATAAAAACAAACGGCTGAAATAGGGCCTGCACTTGCAATTCCTGTTAAGCCAAAAGAACTGTCTTCACTTTGATTTCCTTTGTTTGTTTTAGAACGAACTCCTGCAACTCCCAAACCGAGTGCCATAATGAATGGAACTGTCATTGGTCCTGTAGTTGCGCCACCAGCATCAAATGCAACTCCTTGAAACTCTGTTGGACATAAAAATGCCAGTGCAAAAACAATTATATAAGTTACAATCAAAACATATTTCAGTGTAAGAGAAAGAACAATTCGTAGAATTCCTATTGCAATAAAAAGTCCTACACCGATTGCAATCATCAGAATAAGAGCCCATTTGTTTAGTGTTGGAATTACGCTTTTTATTTGATCTGCAAGAACCTGAACATCAGGCTCCGCAATGGTAACCATAATTCCAATGATAAAAGATGCAACCAAAAGTAATAGAAGATTTTTTTTTGCTGTTAAAGAAGCTCCAATTTTTTCTCCTACAGGCATAATTCCTATATCAACGCCAAGAAGAAAAATAGTCAGTCCTAAAATCAGCAGAATTCCACCGAAAATAAATCTTAGAAGCAAATCGTTTCCGAGTGGCGTAACTGTAAAATTCATTAAAATTACAATTGCCATAATCGGTACAACGGAAAGTAAAGTTTCTTTAAATTTTTGTAGAAGGTTCATAAATTATTTGTAACAACTCCATCCTTTAGATTCTATGCCGCTTACCCATTTTGCAGCCCATTTTTTTGCGCCTTCAAGATCGTGATCTTTGTAGTTTCCGCATTCTTTTTCTGTTGCGGCGGGAATTTCCTTATCCCAATCAGCAACTTTTTTTAGAACATTTAAAAGATGATTTGCAATATATTCTTCATCTTTATCGCCCCAAACTGTAAAGTAAAAACCTGTTCTGCAACCCATCGGACTAAAGTCAATTACGCCGGGCATTTCATCACGGATATATTCTGCTACAAGATGTTCCAAAGTGTGAATTGTGCCGGTCGTCATAAATTCTTTGTTCGGCTGGCAAAACCTAATGTCAAATTTAGTAACAATGTCACCTTTTTCGCCTTGCTTTTTTGCTGCAAGTCTTACAAAAGGAGCAGTAACTTTTGTGTGATCAAGATTGAAACTGTCCACATTGTACTTTTTTTTCATAAAATGCAATTTCCCTCCTAAAAATGATTTTTTATTTTAAGTTTATTTGAACAACTGTATTTTGAACAAGTCTTGCGCTTAGAGTTGCCGCAATTTCTTCATTAAAAATATATGTGTTTTCTCCAGAATCGTCAGCCATATCACTCATACATCTTATAATTATAAACGGAATATTATTTAAGTAAGCTGCATGAGCTATTGCGGCACCTTCCATTTCTACGCATGCAGGAGAACAGATTTCTGCAATTTTTTCTTTTATACTTTTGCTGCTTATAAATTGATCTCCGGAAGCAATTCTTCCAAGAACAAGTTTGTGTTCTTTTTGTTCTGTTAAATTTTTAAATGAATTTTGAACTAGTGAAATAAGATTTTTGTCAGCAATAAAATCTGAGCATTCCATTTGCGGAATTTCAGTCTGCTTATATCCAAAACCAGTTGCGTCCATATCGTGATAAAGGGCATCGCTTGAAACCACAAAATCCAGCACATTCAAACCATGAGCTATTGCTCCAGCAATTCCTGTGTTTATAATGTGACTTACTTTGAATTCAAAAATAAGACGTTGAGTACAAAGTGCTGCATTTACCTTTCCAATTCCAGAGCGAACAATAACTACTGGCACATTTTCGAGCAGACCTTCCACAAAATTTAATCCACCAGAGGTTTTTGTTTTTACAGAATTTTCATTCGATAAGGGTTTTAAAAGAGATATTAAAAGTCTTACTTCTACTTCCATTGCACCAATAATTCCGATTTTTGTTTGCATAAAATTTTGTTCCTTTATTTGTAATAAACCGCAATGTTTGCGAAATTTTCTTTTATTTGCATAAAAAAGTATAAAAAATCTATTGACTACAATTTATTTCTAGTATAAATTATCACTAGCAGCAAGAAATAAAAAGTAGTAAACGGGTCGTCATTCATCCTCCTTAAGGCGACCCGCTTTTTTTTGCCTTAATCAAAAAACTTGTGTCAATGATCTAAATTAATTCTAGAATCACAAATTTTTTGGCAGTTAAGAATTATGGCAGTTTTATATTGCGTTTTTCTGGATCTTCATTTTGCTTGTACAGAATAGCAACATTTCCAATTACACGAACAAGAACGGCATCTGCATCATTTGCAATTTTATTAGCAAGTTCCAATTTTTCATCTTTAAATTCATTGAATTTAACTTTTATAAGTTCGTGATGAGACAGACACTGTTCGATTTTTTCCTGAACTGAATCAACAAGTCCATTTCCGCCAACAATTACGAGCGGAGAAAGCGGAATCGCCTGTTTTTCCAAAAATTTTCTTTGTTTACTTGTAATTTCCATAGCAGAAAAAATAATAACTTTAAAAATCTTTAGTTTCAATTATTTTAATTTTTTTAACAGAACAAATTTTTTTGATAAAAATTTAAGAAAAAATAAAATACGGGACATTATATGTCTCACCTGCTGATTTATACTTATATCCGTAAAATGATTTTACAAAGAACTTCAGTTTTCAAATTATCTTCTTATGGGAGGAAAAAATGACAATCTCAGATTATGGTTTTGATTCTGTAAATTTTAAAAAGGCTGTGGATTATCAGAAGAAAGTAAAAAAAGATTTAAGGCTTTTAAAAATCAGGAAAATTGCAAAAAGATTTGTGGCTTCTCTTTCAATTCCTTTTGTAATTTCGCTTGCGATTGCCTTTGCTGCAACTTTTTTTGTAAAAACTTCTGATGTGGCAAATTCTGCACTTTTCTTTAAAAATCTTTTTTATTTTTTCAGCAAAGTTTTTTTTGCAAGTATTCCGTTTATGATGTGGTTTATTTTTAAGGACTAAAATTTTTGTTAAAAATTATTTTTTTTATTTTCAGAATAAAATTTTTCTAGTGACATTTTTTAGCAAAATCTGTTAAAAATGAAAAAGTGCTAGAATCAGTATTTTATGTGCCGGTTCTAGCACTACTTTCTTTATTTTGATTTTCTGTTTTTTACGATTACAAATACGCTTTGTAGTACGATAAAGAAGCAGAGTATTGTAGAAAGTACAATTTTGTTCCACCAGGAAGAAAGTGTTCCCTGACAGCGGATTAAAGTTTCAATTGTAGCTTTTATCAAAACTCCAAAGAATGTACCGATTACTGTTCCTACGCCGCCTGTTAACATTGTGCCCCCAATGACTGCGGAAGAAATTGCCTCCATTTCAAAACCTTTTGCCTGTTCAACAAAGCCGGCGGTTGTGTTCAAGCACCAGACAATTCCTGCAAGAGATGCAAGAAATCCTTCAAGAACATAAGCAAAGAATTTTGTGCGCTTAACATTTATACCCATAAGAAGTGCAGATTGTTCGTTTCCGCCGATTGCAAATAAATTTCGTCCAAATCTTGTGTATTTTAGTACAAACCAAATTACGATGATTGTAAGCAATGCAATAACTACAGAAGGATGAATGTAAACTCTGATAGGTTCTTTTGTTATTCGGTTTATTCCATTTTTTAAGAATGGAATTATAATGTCCTTTTTTGAAAGTGCCAAAAACCATTCATTTTTTGTAATTGCAATTTGATTTGCGCTAATCATTGCAGCAACACCGCGACAGAAGAAAAGTCCTGAAAGTGTAACAATAAACGGCTGCAGTTCCATATAAGAAATGCACCAGCCTTGAAAAGCACCGTATATAATTCCAAACAAAAGTGAAATTAAAATTGCAGTTACGGCAGGCATACCAGCTTTTTCCATTCCGTACGAAAGAATCATACAAATAAGGCAGACAACAGAACCTACAGAAATATCAATTCCGCCTGTAATCATTACTACCGTCATTCCAGCAGCGGCAATTAAAAGACCTGCATTGTCAATTAACATATTGAAAAAAGTCTGCGGTTTTGCAAAACCAACGTCGCTGTAAGCAATTAAGCCAATAATGTACATTACAATAAAAAGAACTATTGTAATTAAGAGAAGGTATTTGCTGGAGTCAATATGTTTTTTTTGTTTAATTTTTGCTCCGCAGTTAGGGCAAAAAGTTGTATTTCTAGAAAGTTCTTTTTTGCAAGTATTACAAAAATATTTCATTTACATTTCCCCTTTTTCAAATTTTGTGCCACAGTTTTCACAAAATTTATTAGTTGTAGCGTTTAGAGTACCACAGTTTGTACAAGTCCATTTATCGCTAGAATTATTGGTAGAAGTATTGCTAAATTTGATTTGTTGTAAATCTTTATTGATTTTTGAAAAATAATAAAAGATTCCACTTCCTATACTTAGTAATATAAAAAATGTAGCTAACAAAAAATATAAAATTGCTTTAGAAATATCTATTGTGCCATTTTTCATAAAAAATAATTTATCAAATCCAACAAATAAAAAAATAATTGAAATTACAAAACATATAATACCAACTATTTTCCATCCATTCTTATTTTTCATTTTTTACTCCTAAGCCTGAACTGCAAGATTCTTTTTTGCCAAGCGTCTTGCTTTTGCCTTTGCCAAATTTGTCTTGAATACAGGAGACTGGAAAAGAACAATAAGAATTACAACAATCGCTTTGTAAACAGGAAGCTGCGCTGCAGGAACTCCAATTGTGTATAAACTTGTTGAAAGTGCCTGAATTGTAATTGCGCCGATTACTGAACCGGAAATTTTAAATTTTCCACCGTTCAAACTGTTACCACCTAAGGCAACTGCAAGAATTGCGTCAAGTTCCATATTTAAGCCGATATTGTTTGCATCACAAGAATAAATTCGGCTTGAAGCAATAAGACCTGCAACTCCAGAACTTAATCCGCTGATTACATAGCACATAAAAATTACAAATACTGAGTTGATTCCAACTAAACGTCCAGCTCTCGAATTGATTCCAACAGTTTTTACGTAAGTTGAAAATGCTGTAAACCGCAGGAAGAGGCAAATAAGGGCAACAAAAATAATTGCAATAAAAATCGGTGTTGGAATAATGCAGTGTGGTAAAAATCCGCCAATCCAACGGTAAGATTCTCTTCTTATATAAAGAATAACGCCGGTAGCACCTGTAGAAGGTCTTGAAGAAATTAACTGAGCAATTCCGCGTCCTGCCGTGTACAAGATTAACGTTGCAATCATTGGTTGAATATTCAGTTTTGCAACCAAAAATCCGTTAAACGCTCCGCAGGCAATACTTCCAAGAAATCCGATGATAATTGCGCAAATTAATGGCATTGCGTAAGCATCAGGACTTTCTCCCAAACAGCGTACAATAAGTGCGCTGGTGATTGCCATAATTGAACCTACAGAAATGTCTGTTCCTCGCGAAGAAGCTGCAACAAGAGTCATTCCAACTGCAAGAATTACAAGTTCACTTGAGCGGTTTAAAATATCAATAATTGAACCGTAAAGAACGCCTGTATCTTTGTTGATTTCGATGCTGAAAAAGTTGTTGTTGTTTTTGATTTTTGTGATTATCGCACTTAAAATTACAACAACAATTAATGCGCAAACAGGAAGAGCCAGCGGATTTTTAAGAAGTTTTGCTATAAAGTTTTTTACAGACTGCCAGTTAAATGAATTTTTTGCATTTTCTGTAGTTTTTTCATTTTTTTCAGCAGGTTTTGCTTCAGCAACTTTTACTGGTTTTTCAGAGTTCATCTTTGCAGCCGCAGATTTTTTTGTTCCTGAAGTTTTTTTTGTTTTTTCAGAACTTGCGGATTTTACAGTTTTTGTATTTGTTGAAGAAGATTTTGTTTTACTCATCTGATTCTCCTCCGGCAATAGCGGCCATTACTTGTTCCTGTGTTAAATTGTCATTTTTTAATTCATTTACTTTTTTGCCGTCGCGAAGAATGCAAAGTCTGTTTACGGTTCGAAGCATTTCTTCAATTTCTGAACTGATAAACATAATTGTCATTCCTTCACTTGCAAGTTGAATTACGAGTTTCTGAATTTCAGTTTTTGTTCCAACATCAATTCCGCGGGTCGGCTCGTCAAGAATTAAAAAGTCAGGATTTGTAACAAGCCAGCGTCCAATAATAACTTTTTGCTGATTTCCTCCCGAAAGTGACTTTATAGGAGTTTCTGCTGAAGGCGTTTTTATGTTTAAAGCCTTGATGTATTTGTCAGTAAGTTCAATCTGCTTTTTCATTGGAAGAAGCTTGAAAATTCCAGTTTTTGCCTGGAGCGCAATCATCATATTTTCGCGGATTGAAAGATCGGCAATAATACTTTCTGCTTTTCTGTCTTCAGGAAGATAAGCCATTCCGGCGCAAATCGAATCAATCGGAGCTTTTGCTTTTGTAAGATTTCCTTTAAAGTACAAGTCTCCACTGTCCTGCTTGTCTGCTCCATAGAGTGCTCTTGCAAGTTCAGAGCGTCCTGAACCAAGAAGTCCTGAAAGTCCTATAACTTCGCCTTTCTTGATTACAAGATTGAATGGCTTTATAGTGCCTTTATGTGTTAAACCGACGGCCTTTATAATCTCAGGCAAATCAGTTTTATTTTCTACATCTTTATTACTGTGCAAAGAGTCGAGTTCTGCAACTTCGTGCCCCAGCATAGTTTGTACGAGTTTGAGGCGTGGAAGTTCCTCAACTGTAAAAGTGCCTTGATATTCACCGTTACGAAGAACTGTGATTTTATCGCAAACTGCATAAACCTGCTCAAGAAAGTGAGTTACGAAAATAATTCCGGTTCCTTTGTTTTTGAGCGTATTCATTACTTTAAAAAGATCTTCAACTTCTTTGTCATCAAGAGAACTTGTTGGTTCATCGAGAATTAAAACTTTGCAGTTGAAATTTACAGCGCGGGCAATTGCAACCATCTGCTGAATTGCAACTGAGTAGTCACCGAGCGTTCTTGTAACGTCAATGTCTGTTAAACCTACGTTTTCAAGAACTTTTTTTGCCGTGCTATTCATAAGTTTCCAGTTAATTGCAAAATGACCAATTTTTGGTTCATGTCCTGCAAAAATATTTTCTGCCACAGAAAGATTCGGGCAAAGGTTAACTTCCTGGAACACTGTGCTTATTCCATTCATCTGAGCTTCCTCAGGAGAACGGTTGTTTATTTCTTTTCCATCAAGAAAGATCTGTCCATTGTCTCTCTGATAAACACCAGTCAGAACTTTTATCAGCGTACTTTTCCCTGCGCCATTTTCGCCCATCAAAGCATGAATTTCGCCCTTGTTTAAAGTAAATTCTACATTTGTAAGTGCTTTTACGCCAGGAAATGTCATTGTGATATTGTTCATTTTTAGAAGAACATCATCATTTGCCATACAATAAAACCTCTTTGTTTGAATAAAAAAACCGGAGCAGAGAATTATTTCCCAAACTCCGGTTTCAAGTTTCGTGATACTTAATTTGTTGTTTAAGAAACTCTTATAAAATTAGTATGCACGAGTTGGCAGCTTTTCAGCAGCATTTTCCTGATCAAATACTTCTTCTGTTACGTACTGAATTTTATCAACTGTTCCACCGTTCTCAAGGATTTTGATGATTTCGTCAACACGTGGACCGTGAAGTGGGTTACATTCACAAGCACAGTTGATTTCACCGTTAATCATTCTGTTGAATGATTCGCGAACTGCATCGAAACAAATGATGATAATATCTTTTCCTGGAACTTTTCCAGCAGCCTTGATAGCGTCGATTGCACCCCAAGCCATGTTATCATTTTCTGCAAATACAACATCGATGTTGTCTGCGCCAACTGACTTAAGAATTGCTTCCATAACTTTCTGTCCGCCGTCCTGAGTAAAGTCTCCAGACTGCTGAGCAACAAGATTCCAGTTGTCATGAGCTGCAATTCCTTCTTCGATTCCCTGTGTGCGTCCAATCTGAGCAGAAGCACCAATTGTTCCCTGAAGGTCTACAATGTTGATTTTTTCATTGCTACGACCAATCTTTTTAAGATAAGCATCAAGCCATTTTACAGAATCGCGTCCTTCTTTAAGGAAGTTTCCACCAACCCAGCAAAGATAAAGAGAATCATCAGAAACCTTCATCTGGCGGTCAGAAAGGATAACTGGAATACCAGCGTTCTTTGCTTCTGTAAGAACTGTTTCCCAACCTGTTTCAACAACTGGAGCAACTACGATGTAGTCAACGTCCTGCTGAATAAAATTGCGCATTGCTTTAATCTGATTTTCCTGCTTCTGCTGAGCATCATCAAAAATCAATTTGTAGCCATTTTCTTCTGTAAATGTTTTTTTGAATGATTCTGTGTTTGCAAGACGCCAGTCTGATTCAGCACCAACCTGAGCGTATCCAACTGTAATCAATTTTTTTGATTCAGAACTTGCAGATTTAGAATTGTCCTTTTTTGAACATCCTGTGAGAGCCAATGCAGCAGCAATAACTGCACCAGTAATAGCAACTACCTTTTTCATCTAAAATTTCCTCCTAATTAGATGTGATAATTATTTTTTATAATAAGTAAATAGTAAATCAGAATTTTTCAGATGTCCACGAAAAAATTTTACAAATTTCCGTTAAAGAAATTCAAGATTTTTATGAAACTCCTTTTCATAATGGAAGAAAAAGAAATTAAAATAAAAAATTTCGTTTATAAGTTTAAATTTTATATTGAAAACTTGTTTCTTTTATATCAGTTTGTTTTGATAAAAAGCGAGTTTTTTAGAATATAAAAAGTCTTTGAATTTTCGCTGACTAAAGATATTATGTCTTTAATATGAAAAATTTTAGAAAAATCGGATTTTTTTTCTGCATAGTTTTTATGTTTTCTGGCTGTAATCAGGTTTCTAAGATTGCAAATTCTTCTTCTGAAAAGTCTGGTCAGATTCAGATTGAAAAAGATAAAAAAAATGATTCTGTTCAAAAGCAGTTTAATAAAATTCAAAAAAAAGAAGAAAAACGACAAAAAAAACTTAACTCAAGGAAAAAAGTAAATTTTGCTTTTACAGAAGACGAAACTGCGGTTTTTGCATCTCACCTGATGGATTCAGCAAGAGTAATTTCAAGAAAAACAGACGCTTTTTACCAAACATTTTTATCATATGATGACATAATTCCTGACCTTATTTCTGGTGAAATTGATATTGCAGTTTTGCCTGTAGACAAGGCTTTTGAAACTTACAAAAAAAATGACGGTGCAATAAAAATTGCTGCAGTAGTTCAAAATAGCGCATTTGCTTTTGTTTCGGAAGAAAATTTTAACTCAGCTTTAGATTTTGCAGGAAAAAAAATAAGTGTTTTTGAAGAAAACAGTTTCAGCGATTTGCTTTTTAAGCATTTTCTAAAGCAGAACAATTTAAAAATCGGAAAAAATGAAGACGAAGTTTTTATTGAATATTATTCTGAGCAAAAAAAAATGGCTTTAGATCTTGCTGATAAAAAAATTTCCTGTGCACTTCTAGCTGAGCCTTATGCAAGTTTTGCAGTGAGTAAAAATTCCAAACTGAAAAAATCTTTGAGTTTTGAAAAAAATTTGCCTTTTTGTGTTCTTGCAGTAAATTCTGATTTTGCTTCAAAAAATAAAGGAACTGTAAAAAAAGTTTTAAAAATCTTCAAAAATTCTAAAGACTGGATTTTTAATAATCCTATAAAAGCCGGGATTTTTTTTGAACAAAGAGAATTCGGGTTCGAGCAAAAAATTATAACTGAATCTATTTCTGATTCAAATTTGACTTTTATTTGCAAAAAAGATTTGCAGCCAGAAATCGAAGAAAGTTTAACTATTCTCATTGAAATGAATCCTGAACTTTTTGACTTTTCTTTGCCTGATAAGGATTTTTATTTAGTATGTCCTTAATACGTATTTTTATTTTCTATCGGCAGGTGTGAATTTTTTTTCGCGGAAGGTTTTATGAAAAATTTATATTTTGATACAAGAAAAATGGATAGGGCAGCGCAGGAAAAATTTTTGATTTCAGAAGATTTGATGATGGAAAATGCGGTCTGCGCACTTGAAAAACTTTGTCTTGAAGAACTAAAAAAATCTAATGAATTTGCATTGTACAGACCTTCAGTTTTAATTTTATGCGGTTCTGGGAATAATGGTGCCGATGGTTACGCATTGGCGCGCCACCTCATTTGTGAAAAATATTCAGTAAGTGTGTGTTCTCTTGGCGAATGTAAATCTGAACTTGCAAAAATTCAAAAAGAACGTGCTGCAAAAATCGGAGTGAATATTTTTGACTTTCTTGAACTTGATAATTTTCTTGAAGAAAAAAGTATTGATTTAAAACTTATTGTTGACTGCATATTTGGAATCGGATTTCATGGAAATTTGCCACCGCAGGCAAGTGCTGTTTTGTCTGAAATAAATAAATTTAATGATGCAAAAAAAATTGCCTGCGACATTCCTTCGGGGCTTGATAAGTTTGGAAATGCCGACGCAAATGTTTTTGTAGCAGACAAAACTCTTACAATGGGTTCTTTAAAGCACTGTCTTTTTACAAGTTCTGCAAAAGATTGCGCCGGAGAAATTGTTTTGTGTAATCTTGGTATAAGTCAGGATAATTTTGAATCACTTTCGCAATCTGACAGTTTTTTACTTGAGAAAAGCGATATGTGTCTTCCGTTTAGAAAAAAGCAAAATGTGAATAAGGGAAATTTTGGTCACGTAGGAATTGCACTTGGTGAAAAAAAAGGTGCTGGTGTAATTGCCGGAACTTCTGCGCTAAGATTTGGTGCTGGTCTCGTAAGTTTAATTTCGCTGAATAACGAAGAAATTTCTTCTTCAAGTGAACTTATGAGCGTAAAAGATTTCCCATTAAATATGAATTCTCTTGCACTTGGAATGGGACTTGGCAGAAAAGAGGAAAATTTTACAAAATATTTTGATTTTATTTTGCAGAATGAAAATTTAAAATGCGTTCTTGATGCTGATATTTTTTATTCAAAACGAATTTCATCAATTCTTGAAAAAAAAGAAAATTTGGTTTTAACTCCGCATCCAAAGGAATTTGCTGAACTTTTAAAAAACTGCGAATTTGGAACTTTTAGTGTAAAAGAAATTCTTGAAAATTCTTTTGAATTTGTAAAAAACTTTTGCGAAAAATATCCTGATACAGTTTTGCTGTTAAAAGGTTCAAGTGTAACAATTGGCGCAAATTCTGGCGGAAAAGTAAAAATTTACATAAATCCCTACGGAACAAATGCTTTGGCAAAGGCAGGAAGTGGCGATGTTTTAAGCGGAATGATTGCAGCCCTTCTGGCTCAGAATTATAACTGCCTTGAAGCGTGCATAAGCGCGAGTTTAGCTCATAGTTTTGCTTCTCAAAAAATTGATTGTGACTTTTTTATGACGCCTTTTGATTTGATTAGTAAATTTCAAGCCTTGTAAGAAGACTGTTAAGTTTGTTTCCATATTCTTTGTCTGCTGCCCAAGTTCCTGCAAGTCCAAAAATGTCTGGTGATTTTCCGCGCGGAAAAACATATTTGTAGCGAGGATCAACGCATTTATTTTTTAGCGAAATATTTTCTTTTGTGGCATAAGCGTGAAGATGCTGAATGTGTGCCCGAACTCCAAGTTTTTCTGTTTTAAAACTTAGTCCTGGATTTTCTGCGTTGATTGCACCTAAACCACAGTAATTGTGCATTTGTGGCGTAACAAGATTTCCGAATTTTAAAAAGCCAGTTTCGTGGCACATTTGTACAAAGGCACAGTCGCTGTTTATTCCTTCAGCTTTTGATTCTGAAATGTAAAGTTTTGCAAGTTTTTTAACAAGTTTTTTGTTTACCTCAGGATTGTTTGCCATAAAAAAATTGTAGAGCTGGCGGGAATTTTTTACAGCCTTTCCTGTAAGATTTCGGGAAATTACTTCTTCTTTATCTTGAAGATTTTTTGTGGAAACGCAGGAATTTAATTCAATTGCCGTAAATAAAAGAAACAATGCGTAGAAAAAGAGGATGAATTTGCTGTAGGAACTTTTATTTTTCATTTTTTTTAGAGGAAGTCCCAAAAATAAGATTAAATTTTGAAACTTCCTTGATTTTTAGTCTTTTATTGTGCTTCCAATATAGTCATTTTTTTCGTCAAGAATTGCTCGAATATTTTCTATATTTTTTCCAGCGGCACAAATTACTGTTAATCCAAGTTGCTGTGCTTTTTTTGAAGCAATCGGATCAAAAGGGCAGTTTTTCCCCGGAACCCATTCATCGCCAACCATTTCGCGGAATTTACTCCAGGAAATTTTGTCAATTGGTTTTGCGTCTGGATTTTTACGAGGATCATCTGTATAAACTTTTTCAATATTTGAAAGATTTACAACTGTGTCTGCATTAAAGCGTTCTGCAAGAAGAACGGCATCATTGTCTGTAGAAAATCCTGGTTTCCAGCCTGACGCAACAAGAACTTTTCCTGTAAAATCCTGAACTGCAGTTGGATCTGTAACAACTTCCTGTTCACAAAGAGGACCAAAGCATGTTTTTAAAATTTGTGCATTAAGCCTTGTTGCCATAATTCCAAGCCAGTCGCAGGCGTAATTTAAAGAATCTTCGTTCGGGTATGAAAGCAATTTTTTTTGTTCATCAGTAAATTCTTTTGCAACTGCCTTATAAGCATTTTGATATGTTCTTGCAGGTCCGCCGCCACCGGCAACTAAAATCAGTCTTGAATCTGCATTTTCGCTAAGCCATTCAGCAGCCATTTTTGTAAAATTAAAAAGAAAGTTTGAATCTGGAGCATCAGGCGCAATAATTGAACCGCCTACGCTTAAAACTTTTGTAGTCATTTTTCCTCCGCAAATATTTTTTTGAAGTTCTTCAAAATTATCATTAAAATTTTTGGATAAAAAAATCTCTTTAGAGACGCCTTTAATATATACCAATTATTACAGGATTGTTCCACAGCGAACTGTAACTTGAAGTTGCATCTCCGGCTTCTTCCCAAATTGACTGTAATGCGTAGCTTCTTGGTCTGTAAACAGTTTTGCTGTTTAGCATAGAAGGTTTTATTTGTTTCCATCCGCGGCTGAATGCAATGTGCTGATTATCAAGATTTCCAAAAAAGTATGAAGCAGGATTTTCTATGTTCATAAAACTTTCGAATTCAAGACCAGCGGCAAGTGCAATGTCTACAGGGAACCAGCCGTAACCTTCAAAGAAAAGTTCAGTCCACCAGTGTGGTTTTGTTTGAGAATTATCTTCAATCAAAATGCCGCTTACAGGAATGGCAGGAATTTCTGCGGCACGGCAAAGACTCGTAAATAAGATTGCAAAGTCATAGGCATCTGCTTTTTTTGTCCTGATTATTTCAGAAACATTGAATTCTCCAGAACGCAAATCACTGAGAATTTCAAAATTATTTATTAAATAATTGTAAATAAGTCGTGCCTTTTCTACAGGATATCGTTCTCTTCCAATAATTGATGAAGCAAGATTTTTGATTGTTTCATTTTCACTTTGAATACAGGAATCTGCTGAAGTGTAAAGTTTGTAGATTGGCGAATCAATGTTTTTATAAGGCATAATTTTTTTTGAATTTATGTTTCCAGAAATTGAATAAGTACTTACAACAAAATTCTGCGAAAAAGTCTGTTTGTTATTTAAAATCTGATTAAGCTGAATTTGATGAATTATATCATTTGGATCGTCAGCAATAAGAGGCTCTGGATTACAGTCATTTAAATCTGCTACAGGCTGAAATGAAGAAAGAGAAGGGCGCGGAATGTAAAGCGAAATCTGCGAGTTTTGACCAGGAATTTCTGTTGAAATATCAGCTGTAACTTGAACAACATAGGTTCTGTGATTTGAATATTTCTTTTTTCCTGCAGAAAAATCAATGTTGATTTTGTAATTTGAACTATCGCCGCGCTGTGTAGAAACATAAACTGCCCCAGAGTCAGCACCATCTGGAATTTTTACGTGAATTTCAGTGTCGCTCCAAAGTTCATAATCGTAGTCAAAAGTTGAAGCTGAAATAAAAGCACTTTCCATTCCCTGAAAAGTTTGCCGGTTTTGATCTGAACGTTGATTTTGAGCTGTATCTCTGTTTGCCGTAAAATAAACAGACGAATTTCCTCTTGAAGAACCAAAGTTTGTTCCAGAAATTATAATTGTTGCGCCGACTGCAGCGTTTGAAGGACTTATTGAAGTGATTACAGGAAAAGTTGTTTGCGGATCAGAATGTGCTGCAACTGGAATTCCATATTCATTTGCAAAAAATTCTGGATTTGAGCGGCCTGAAGAAGTTCCTACAATTACAAGTCCGTCCTGTACATTTTGAGGAAGTTTGACTTGAATTTCATTGTCAGACCAGGAAACATAAGAACCTGTAGTAATTCTTGACCCGGCAATTTCTACGTAAGAAGAATTTTTTGTTTTTCCAAAATCGCGCCCTTTTATTGTCATAATGTTGCCTGGCGAGCCAATCATTGGATTTATTTCTGAAATATTCGGTTTTCTTTTTGTTGATTTTCCAAGAATAGATGTAATAAGAATTATAATCAGCAGCAAAACAGCAATGCTGATATAGCGTGCTGCTGGAGAACGCTTTAAAAGCGAATTGTAAGAATGAAAAATGTTCATTGAAAAATTCCGTTTGTTTTATTTATCTGATTAAATGAGAAATTTAAAACTGATTTGAGTCTATTTAACTCTATTTTTTACTGAAATAAAAGTGGATTTTGAAATTTAAAAAATCAGTTTTAAATGACTTTTAAACTTGGAATTCACAAATTTTAATACTCGTTTGCTGTAAATCTACCTTCGCTATTCTGTTTTTGCATAAACTGAAAATTTCTTTTATCTTCTGGCATTGGAAGAAACAAATCATAGGCAGAGAGAACAGTTCCTTCGCAGATATTTTGATTTGAAGATGAATTTGCAAAATTTTCATGTGGCGGAAATTTTGGACGGCGCATTTCAGAGTGATTTCCTCTTGGTCCTTGAGACATTTCAAAATTTTGCTCAGAAAATTCTCCCGGAAAATTCTGTGGAAGGCGCATATCCTTATTTTCCTGCGAATTTCCAAGATTTATTGTACTTGCAGAAATTATAGCATTTCCCTGAGAAAATCCTGAAAAATTAGAGACTGATGTTCGTGGAACAGGCTCGAAATTCTGGTTTGAAGCAATATTCTGATTTGCACTAGATTTATTCATTCTTATAGGAAGAATAAGAGCAACAACTGCTGCCGCCGCAACTCCAGTAAAAATATATTTTGCAGAAGATTTAAAATCATTGAAATCAAAAATCTTTTTAGAGGTATCCTTTGTTTTACTGTAAGACATTTTTGTAAGCAGGCGTTCATAACTTTTATCAAGTTCGTCTTTTGAAAAACAGATTGACTTGTTGTCAGCCTGATAAATTTCTTTTATTGCCTTGAGTTTATTTTGTAGAGCAGTGCAGGCAGGACAATTTTTTACATGCTCCTCATACTGTTTAACGTAAGAAGCTGGAAGTTCATTATCTAAATAAATAGAATGAATATCTTTACTAGGACAAATAGACATCACTTTCTCCTATTAGTTTTGATAACTGTTCTCTAGCCCGAAAGACACGGACTTTTACGTTTCCTTCAGAAATGCCAAGTTGCTCGCCGATCTGCTTATAATTCATATCAGCATATTCTTTTAAAATAAGCACTTCTTTTAGCTTTTCAGGAAGTTTATTTAAAGCCTCAAGTGCAAGTTTTTGAGTTTCCTTCTTTAATATTTCGACTTCGCCACTTTCCATTTGCTGCCGGCCTTCCAAAAGAGCTTTGTGGTAAGCCTTTGCTTCTCTAAGTTTTCGTTTTGCATAGTTTAGTGAAGCATTTTTTACAACACAAATAAGCCAGTATTTTGCATCATCGATTGAAGGAAAAGTCATCTTTTTTTCGCTGGCTTTTATGTATGAATCGTGAACCAAATCTTCTGCAGCTTCTTCATCTTCTACAATTTTAAAAGCAATTTTAAACAAAAGTTGAAAAGTTGCGTCATAAATCTGTCTGAAATTTTTTGAATCTGAGCAGTTCAAAATTTTCTCAGAAGAATCTTCTACGTTAGACAACACATTTACCTCGTTTTGGTTACAAAATAATTCACAATTTATAAATGTACAATTTTAAAATTCTGGGCGTTTCGCCGCAACCTTCTGTTGCGTCGCCGGGCTTTTCGTGGTTCCGCTTTCGCTTCATTCGCTTCGCTAACGGCTTCGCCGCCACTACAATCCCTAACGCATTTTTTTTCAATCAGTTTCTTTTCCAGATTGCTCCGTTTGGAGTATCAATGATTGTAATTCCTCGTGCAGAAAGCTCGTCTCTGATTTTGTCTGCTTTTGAAAAATCTTTTGCCTTTTTTGCAGCCGTGCGTTCTTCAACCAGAGCCGTAATTTCTGCGGCTTCATTGTCTCCTGCATGATCATCGGTCTTCGCTGAAACTTCAGTCTGTTTTTCAAGCTCTGCAAAAGCATTTTCAATCACTTTGAGCGAAAGGACTTTGTCCATTTTGAAAATATTGCTCAGCGCGTCTTGTGCCTTTCTGCCTTTTCCGTTCGATTCTTTTTGAAGTGCAGAAAGCGCGATTGGAGTTGCTAAATCATTTTCAAGTCCTTCCTTGAATCTTGTCAGATTGTCGATTGCTTCAGAATTGATTTTTGAAAGTTTTTCAGTGTAATTTTCTTTTGTCAGACCAAGATTTTCTTCGCTGTTTGCTTTTTGAATCAGTTTCGCGACTCTTGAGTTTAAAGCAGCCCTTCCGTTCTTTGCGCTGTCCATTGCGTCCCAGGAAA
>CAVCIJ010000131.1:0-6156 GCA_963601995.1 bacterium
CCTTTACAGATGAAAAATATTTTGAAATTCATAAAAACTGTCCGCCTGATTCATTTGAAAAAGCAAAAAAAAATGCGGTTCTTCTTGAAGAAAATTTTCCTGGATGCGTTTTTGTTCAGTTTACGCGAATGAAAGAAAATGAATGCGAACTTGAAAAATTTTACAGATTTTACAATTCAAAGGAAAGTTTTGTAAAAGATCGCGTTATAATTCAAAAATATGATGATTTTTGCGGTCTTCTTCCAGACAAAAAGTGCACTGACCTTTCACCACTTGAGCGGAATGTCTGCTGGCATTTAAAGCGGGATGTTACAATTCTGAAAAATGGTGATGTGCCTCTTTGCCGGGAACTTTTTTCTAAAAAAATTCTTGGAAATATTTTTGCTGAAGGACTTGAAAAAGTCTGGTTAAAAAGTAATGAATTTGTTCAGTGTCAGATTGAAAAAAAATATTTAAAAACTTGTGAGGACTGCGATGAATACTATACCTTTAACTTTTAATGAACGTCAAATTTCTCACACTGTTATTGACGGAAATAAAAATCTTGACGGAATAAAAATGCCTGTAAGCTGCATTGTAATCCGGCACGGAATCAGTCAGTTCAAGGATTTTGTGTTTAAAAATCTTCTTCAAAAAGGATTTGCACAAATTATCAGTATAGAAAAGAAAACTTCAATTGATTTCGCGGACGATTTTTACAATCAGTTTCCTCAAATAAAATTTATTGTAACTCTCGAAGAAAATGTAAGCGAAGGCGATATGCTGAATCTTGCAATGTCACAGTCAAAATATAAAAATGTTCTGGTTCTACAGGAAGAGCAGTGCACGCAGAATTTTAATTTTACTCCGTTGAATGCAAAAAAATTTATTGAGAAAAATGTGTTTTGTATTTGCCCCCGTCTTATAAATGCGTCGTATAGCAATATGAATGTGATGTTTTCTCCGGGCGTGGAAAAATCAATGTTTGTTGTAAAAGGAGAAAGTTCGTTTTCGGAATGGAGCAGAACCTTGTATTCTGCAGATCTTTCTGGATTTTATAATCTTGATAAATATGTTTCGCTTGGCGGAATTGACAGTACAATTGTTTCTGAATACTGGCAAAAACTCGATCTCTTTCTTAGAGCCTGGCTTTGGGGCGAAGAAACTCTTCTTTCGCAGTCGCTTTCTCTTCGCTATGGAGAAACTCTTGTAAATCAGAATAAAACTCCGGACGAAACTTATATGCGTTTTTATTTAAAAAATCTTCTTCCAGTCTTTAAGTCGGATCACGCTTATATTCCGAAAAAATCATTTTTAAAATTCAATTTAAGAAGTCCATATAATTTTGTGGATTCAATAAACCTTTTTAATGATGCAAGACAGTGGGTTTTTAAAAATCAGTATCGCTTTAAAACTGATTGTGCGGGTTTAGTTGAAAATTGGGGGAAATAAATGTTTTTACAAAAGGTTTTCGGCAGAAAACAGCGTAAAGTTGTAATTGTTCAGTGCAGACTTTCATCTACGCGTCTTCCCAGAAAGGCTTTGCTGCTTCTTGGCGGAAAAACTGTGCTTGAGTGGGTTCTTCTTGCAATGAGGCAGGTTAAGGCAGATAAGTATTATCTTGCTACAGACATAGACAGTGAGGCTGAACTTGCTCCAATTGCAAAGGAAATGCGCTGGGAACTTTATGCAGGTTCAAAAACTGATGTTCTTGAACGTTTTGTTGAAGTTATAAATATTTCTAAGGCTGACATTGTTTTGCGTGCTACTGCTGATAATCCTTTTTTGTTTTATGAAGCCGCTCAGGATCTTTTAGATGATTTTATGAAGCGATACGAAGGCGATTCAGAAAATGAAGCTACAGATTATATGACTTATTCAGGTTTGCCACATGGAAGCGGAGTTGAAGTTTTTAACGCTCATTCTCTTGTAAAAGCGAGTTCTGAAACTGACTCAAGTTTTGATCACGAACATGTTGGCCCGGCTCTTTACAATCATCGCGATAAATATAACTGTCTTTTTGTAAGAGCACCAGAGCGTTATTATTTTCCAAAATTCCGCACTACAATCGATACTGCATTTGATTATAAAAGAGCCCTTCAAATTGTAAATTTTGTATCAGGAAAAGAGATTGTAAAATCTCCGTATGTAACACAGCAAATTGTTCTTGCGTTAAAAGAGCCGTATATAAAAAATCAAATTCTTTTTATTCCCTGTGTTGAAAAGGGCTGTGGAACGGGACATCTCCGCCGCTGCCTTGAGCTTGCTTTTGAAAACAAAAATGATATTTATATTCCGCTGGATGCAAGTTTAAAGGAAATTCCTGCTCTTGTAAAAGAGTATCGTGAAAAGGGACTTGAAGATTTTCAGATTATAAGAAATTTAAATGGAATAGAAAATTATTCTCTTGTAGTTACAGATCTTTTTAAAACTGATAAGAATTTTGCCTTTGAACTTGAAAAAAAATGCTGCGTTCTTGCACTAGACGAAGGTTCAGGCGATTCTTCCTGGGCAGATTATATTCTTGATATAATTCCTGGAATAAATGAAAATTCAAAGCGGCTTGTAAATTGTACTGAACACAGTTTTCTCAATCTTCCAGAAAATGTCAGAAGTGAAGAAGAAAAAACTGCCGCTGTTCACAATGCAATCGTTGTTTTTGGCGGAGAAGATCCTTCTGACCTTACGCTTAAAGCCTCTATTTGTCTTGCAGAAAATTCTCTTTTTACAACTGCTGTTTTTTCTTCCGAAGAAAAAATAAATGAGGCTGATAAAAAAATTCCTAACCCGCTAAAAAAATACATAAAATTTTCTCTTCCTATAGAAAATTTGCGTGAGCAGCTTTTTAAATACGATCTTGTTGTAAGTCATTACGGATTTACAGCATTTGAAGCTGCAAAGGCACTTTGTCACGTGCTTCTTGTTTCTTCTACAGAACTTCATAAAAAACTTTCACTTGCAAACGGATTTTTTTGTATAAGTCCAAAAGATTTAACAGGAAAAAAAATTACCCAGATTTTAAAATCTCCAGAAAATTTATTTAAAATTCTTGAAGGAAAGAAAAATGGCAGTCTTGGAGAGTTTATTGGAAAAATTTCAACTGGCGAAAAAAGACTGTGTCCTGTGTGCGCAAGAAAAGAAACTTATCTGGATGCTCTTGTTGCGCGCACTTCAAAACGCACTTATCGCCGGTGTTCAAATTGCTCAATTATTTATATGTCTTGGAGCGTTCAGGAAGAATCTACGTCTTATAATCACGATTATTTTTTTGATGACTATAAAAAACAGTACGGAAAAACTTATCTAGAGGATTTTGAATCAATAAAAGCACAGGGAATCAGAAGAATTTCCATCATTGATTTTTTATATCGAAAAAAGAACCGCAGTATAAATCCAAGTTTGCTTGATGTTGGCTGTGCAATGGGTCCTTTTCTTGCTGCTGCGTCAAATGCTATGTGGCAGGTTTTTGGAATTGATGTAAGCAGCGAAGCCGTTGAGTATGTAAAAAATACGCTTTCTTATCCGGCTGTGTGCGGAGAATTTCCTTTTAATGACATTGCAAGTCAGTTTGGCGTGAAGCAGTTTGATGCGCTTACAATGTGGTTTGTAATTGAACATTTTTCTGATTTAGATTCAGTTTTGAGTGCCGTAAGTTCTCTTGTAAAAAAAGGCGGAATTTTTGCATTCAGTACGCCTAATGCTCTTGGTGTGAGTGGAAAATACAATAAACAGAATTTTTATGAAAATTCACCGCAGGATCATTATTCAATTTGGGAAACAAAAACTGCAAAATCAATTCTAAAAAAATATGGATTTAAGGTTGTAAAAATAGTTCCTACAGGAATACATCCGGAGCGTTTTCCAAACATAAAAAATCACGGTTCGGGCAAAAATACTGTTCGCAGCAGAACAGCTAAAACTTTGAGTAAAATTTTCTGCTTGGGCGATACATTTGAAATTTACTGCCGCAAAATTTAAAATTCACTAAGACTAAAATCATCTTTAAAAATTATTTTTAATGATTTTTAGGGATTTGCAACAAAATCGGGAGAAAAAAATGACTGAAGAATATGTTTTAATACTCGGTGCAGGAATTATGCAAAAAAGTGCTCTTGAAGCTGCAAAGGAACTTGGCTACAAAACTTTGGTTGTAGACGGATCTAAAAATGCTCTTTGTGCGGCCTACGCTGATCGTTTTGAAAATATTGACTTGAAAAACAAAGAAGAAATTTCAAAACTTGCTCTTTCTCTCGGTAAAGATTTAAAGGCTGTTTTTACTGCTGGAACTGATTTTTCGGCAAACGTGGCTTTTGTTGCACAAGAGGCAAATTTGCCTTCGCATACTTACGAAGCCTGTCTTAACGCAAGCGACAAAGTTCTTATGCGTGAGTGTTTTAAGAAAAACTCAATTCCATCTCCTTCTTTTAAGTGTATTGAACGTTCAGAAATTGCAAATTATCTTTCAGAAAATCTCCTTGACAAGATGGAATTTCCTAAGGTTGTAAAGCCTGCTGACAATATGGGCGCGCGTGGTTGCCGGCTTATCCGCGATAAAAGTGAATTTCTTCTTGCAACAGAAGATGCCGTTAGAAACTCAAGATCTTCACGTGCAATCCTCGAAGATTATATGTCTGGTTCTGAGTTTTCAATCGATGCACTTGTTTACAACGGAACTTTTACTGTTACAGGATTTGCTGACCGTCATATTTTCTTTCCTCCATATTTTATTGAACTTGGTCACACAATGCCGAGTGTTTGTAACGAAGACATTAAAAATGAACTTATAAATACTTTTGCAAATGCGGTTCATTCTCTTGGTCTTACGGATGGAGCTGCAAAAGCTGATATAAAATATACAGAAAACGGTCCTATGGTTGGCGAAATTGCAGCGCGTCTTTCAGGCGGATATATGTCTGGCTGGACTTTTCCATACTCGTCAAATTTAAACTTAACGAAGGAAGCTTTAAAAATCTCTCTTGGAAAAATTCCTGACGAACTTGAAAAAAATCGCATTGAACTTAATATAAAAAATGATTTTTATAAAATTTACGAAGTAAAAAGTTCAAAAACAAGTGCTGAGCGTGCCTTAATTTCAATTCCGGGAACAGTTTATAAAATTTACGGAGTTGAAGATGCTCGAAATACACCTTTTATAAAAAATATTTTCCTTCGTGTAAAAAGAGGCTCTGAAGTTACCTTTCCAAGAAACAATGTTGAAAAATGTGCAAATGCAATTTCCCTTTCAACTCAAAATTCGCTTGCAGTTCAAAGTGCCCAGAAGGCAGTTTCAGAAATCGTTATCAGGCTTAGGGCAAACAATCCGCAGACACAAAATTTTCTTGAATCAAAAACGCTTCCGTCAGAAAACGGATTTCCTTACTCAGCCTTTGATTTTTCAGAAGAAGAGGAGGCACTTATTTTGGGAATGGCAGTTGAAATCAGAAAAGTAAAAAAAGATTCAAGTGCAGCACAAACTCTGCTTAGTTATGCAGAAGACTGGAATGTCCTCAACAAGAACGATTTAATTTTTGAAAGAAAAGATTTTAATCACAGAAGTATTTTTAAGACATTTGAACTTTTCGACAAAATTTCTCCAGATCATCCGGAACTTGATGCAGTTGAACTTTGTCGCGCAATGTTCAGAGGCGGAATTCAGGGAATGCTTTATTTAAGTGACTGCATTTCTGTGGGTAAAAGAGGATTTTCCCGGAAGCAGAAAAAATGAAAAATACAAAAAAAATTTTTTTAGCGTTTATAATATTCTCTTTTTCATTTTCAGCTTTTTCTCAGGAAAAAAATCAGTCCCAAAATTCAAAGATGATTGATTTAGTTTCTGAAGCAAACAAAGATGGAATGATTTTTTATTACGATCCATTTTCAGAGTCAGGTCTTATCGAAAAAAATGGACATCAAGTATCATTTTCGGCAGGAAATTCTTTTTATCTTCAGGATTATAAGAATCTTGTTAACATTCAGTCTCCTGTTTTAAAAGATGGAGTTCTTGTTGCAACTGGTGAATTTTTTGCAAGCATAGAGAATTTCTTTAAAACCGAAAGCGATATGAATCCGTATAAAATCGGTGCAATTCTTATCGATCCAGGTCATGGCGGAAAAGATCCGGGAGCAAATCACGTTCACGTAATAAACGGAAAAAAAGTGAATGTTGTTGAAAAAGAC
>CAVCIJ010000132.1:0-6269 GCA_963601995.1 bacterium
TTAGTTCAGCATCTCTTACCCGAAGTATTCGTCCATTTTGCTTTCTAAAAGTTCGTTTAAAAGGGCAAGCTGATTTTTTACCACGGTTTTTGCCTGGTCGTTTTTTTGAACAAAGGTGGCGAAGGCAGTTTGAAGCGATGTATCAACTACCGAAATTTTATAATTTTCAATATCCTTTGTACTCATATTTGGCTGAGATGCCCCTCTGCAACAAGATTTAACATAATCTGTAAATGTATGTTGCATAAAACAATAAAAAATAAATCTGATATTTGTTCCTTTTTTTGCGCGAATTCTACAAACTCGTTGATTTAGTAGAGAAGGCAAATCTTGTGTTTTTACTAAACAGGTTTTTACATTTTCCAAAGACTGAATTATAGGACGAGTTAAAGCCATTACAATATCATCTTTTTGCATTAAAAATGATTCATATTTTTTTTCAAAATCTATAGGCAAATAATTAGTAATTTCCCAAGAAACATCATTCAATGCAACATTTCCTATTTGAAGTATTTTTATTCCAGGATTTTCAGAAATATCAGTACTTTTAAAGGAATAACCACCAGATACTTCACATACTTCTTTCAATAATTTTTTTTCTTTTACATCTCCGAACATTTCCACAAACTTTGACTTTACCAGTTGGTCCAGGGCGGCAAGCTGCTGTTTTTTGCTGTCTATGGCGCTGTGTATTTTGTCCAGGTAAGCGGCAATTTTTTTCTGCTCGGGGAGAGAAGGAATGTTGAGGTCTTTTTCGTAATAAGTTTTCTTCTGAAGATTCTGAATTCCAGTAGTCTTGTTGTAACAATCAGAAAATTTTCCAGATTCATACATTCCATGCAACTGCCAGAATAAAAATTTACAGTCAACAATTTCTTTATTCGGTCTTATTGGCAAAATAAAATTATTGCAAACATACTTATCGTTTTCACCTTCAAAAATATTCACATAACCTACAGAATGAGTTTTTGTGCCACCTGATTTTTCAATTATCAAATCACCTTTTTGAAGATAATTATTCTTAGCTTCCTCTAAAGTTATATTGCGGACACAAATATCAGAATAATCAATCCGCCCTTCATAAGTCATATTATTTGTTTTAATTACAGGAATTCCATTTTCATCAAAATCTGTTCCCCAAAGACCTTTGAATTCTTTTTCGATAACTTCTTTCAGTTTCTTTTTCACTTTTTATTCCTTTTTTGTTTACAGCTCCCGAAACTGTCACCCTGAATTTGCCAGCCTGTCACCATGAATTTACAAACCTGTC
Source organism: bacterium (assembly GCA_963601995.1). GTDB lineage: Bacteria > Spirochaetota > Spirochaetia > Treponematales > Treponemataceae > Treponema_D. Next base: position 1,271 of record CAVCIJ010000132.1, read on the forward strand.
ACCCTGAACTTGTTTCAGGGTCTCTTTTCGTATGAGATTCCGGGTCAAGCCCGGAATGACAGCCACAGTCATGCTGAACTTGTTAGCCTTCGGCGGCTTCGCACAGCATCTATTTTACCACAGATCCCGAAACAAGTTCGGGATGACAAAAATGTACGTCACCCTGAATTTATTTCAGGGTCGAGATGACAACTCTTGCTTTTTTCTAAAAATATGCTATATTAATAAGTGAACCACTGAACAAGCGAATGCTTTGTAGGTGGTGTTTCTTTTTTAAAGCAGTTATTTTGGATATATAACAAGTCCAAAGTCATTATCTTTAGAAGCCTTTAAATTTAATCTTCCATAATATTTTAATGTTATCATTACTTTATTAACAAATTGTTCGTTAATGACATTTGCAACTCTGCTGGGTAAAGGATTTTTGTTCACTACACATTTAAAGTATAAATGTACAAAATACGAAATAAAATCACAAACCTGAATAAAATATGATTCGCTTGAATCTTTTTCCAGGATGTCTTCTATCAATCCTGTTATAGGTTGATTTGCTGCCTCTGAATAATAATGCGACTGTATGGGATTATAAGCTCTTATGGCACGGGCAGTTTTTCGCATTGGCGGTAAGCGTCCCTTATCTGTAATGATTAAATAATTCCATTTACTATCGCTGTCATTTTCAATTCTCTGAATATTATATGTTAAGGCTTTTTCAAGAACGTTATAGTTTGAATCCTTTATTTTTGTTTTATCGATTATTACATTTACAACAGAAATATCCATTTGTTCCGCAATGCATTTTGTATATGCAATTAAAATTTCCTGTTTCTGCTCTTTCGTCCAACCATAAGTTCTATATGGATTTTTGTCGGTTAAAAATGGCTGAATATGCATTTCCTGCGTTAAATGAAATCCGTATTTTTCTTTTAGCAAAGCCCTGCAGTTTTTCATTGCATTGAAATTTTTCTGCCAGTTTTCTGTTTTTGTATAAATGCTTGTTAATACAAAATCCTGACTTGAAGTGTTAATAACTCCGTCATCACCAGTTTCATCAAAATAAGCTATTACAGTTTCCATTTATTATTCCTTAAAAAGCAGTATATACGAAAAATTAAGTAATAAGCGACATATTATGAGCCTCCAGAAACGTCCCCCCCCGTCATGCTGAACTTGTTAGCCTTCGGCGGCTTCGCACAGCATCTATTTTATTACAGATCCCGAAACGAGTTCGGGATGACAGAAATTTAAGTTCGAGATGACAAAAATGTACGTCACCCTGAATTTGCCAGCCTGTCACCCTGAATTTATTTCAGGGTCTCTTTTCGTATGAGATTCCGAAATAAGTTCGGAATAACGTTTTGTTTTGTTCGGGTGACAGTTATCCTTGTATTATGCGAGTTTTGGAACAAAACTCGGTAAGCAACCGCAAGGTTGCGACTCATGCTGAATTTATTTCAGCAGCTATTCTTCACTAGCCAAATCAATCCAGTCTTTATTCAGTTGATTGACTAAATTATTTTTCCATTCCCTGTGCCAGTTTTTTAATTGCTTTTCTCTTGCAATTGCCGTTTTTATATCATTACATTCTTCAAAATATACAAGTTTCGTGCAATTATATTTATCTGTAAATCCTTCGTATTCATGATTTTTATGCTGTTTTACCCTTTTTGTTAAATTACTTGTAACGCCTATGTATAAAGCTGAATTACCTGCATTTGTCATAAAATAAACATAAGCCTTTTCACTCAATATTTTCTCCTCCTTCATAAGCTCCCGAAACTTCCATAGTGTCACCCTGAACTCGTTTCAGGGTCTATTTTCGTATGAGATTCCGGGTCAAGCCCGGAATGACAGTCACAGTCATGCTGAACTTGTTTCAGCATCTGTCAGATAACAAAGTACTTTTATTACGTACAGATTCTGAGACGAGCTCAGAATGACAGAAATTCAAGTTCTGGATGACAATTTTTTCAATTCGGGATGAGTCGCAAGCTTCGCTTGCTTCACGAGTTTTTTTGCGAAAACTCGCGGTCTTCTGTCACTCAGAATTCTTTTAGGGGTGACGGTCACTTGCCTTCCAAAAGCCAGTCTATCAGATTTTTGTGGATTATTCCGTCCCGCGAAAAATCAAAGTTATCAAGCGAAAGAACGTATTTTGGAAAATTGTCATTTATGTTTTTAAACGCCCCAAACTCACGGTCAACCGTTTCTTCGCCATAAAGAAGATAGCACACTTGAAAATACTGAGTACCCTTTTCATCCTTTGCACAAAAATCAATTTCCGCATTTTTAGACTTTCCGACTGTAATTGTGCAGCCACGCCGTAAAAGTTCAAGATAAACAATATTTTCTAAAATCTGATTTATGTCCTTTTGATTTTGCATAAAAAGACTTTGCCTTAATCCGTGGTCAGCAATAAAAATCTTTTCCTGTGTAGAAAGCAATTCCTTTCCTTCAAGATTTTCACGCTTTACAAGATGCAAAAGACACGCTTCCTGGCAATATTCAAGATAATTGTAAACGGTTTCGGTCGAAAGGCTTCGTTTTTCATTCTTTAAATATTTAATCAAACTTGAAGAAGAAAAAGTGTTTGCAACATTTGAAACAAAAAACACAATCAGCGATTTTAAAAGCGAAATGTCTCGGATTTTATGGCGGTCTGAAATATCTTTTAAAATAATAGAATTAAAAATGTCGTCTAAATACTGTTTTTGCTGTGCTAGTGAAAAATCAAAATTATACAAAAAAGGAAATCCGCCAGTATCTAAATAAAACTCAAAGGCTCTTTCTTTGGAAATTTCACCTTTCAGCGAACGAAGAGCCTCAAAACTTTCTGCAAACGAAAATGGAAACATCTTTATTTCAACATAACGGCCGGCAAGATATGTAGCAAGTTCCCCGGAAAGCAGTTTTGCATTTGACCCGGTAATGTAAATGTCGCAGTTAAAATCAATAAGATAAGAATTAATAAGTTTTTCCCAGCCTGAAAGTTCCTGAATTTCGTCAAAAAAAAGATAAATTTTCTGAGTCTGCAAATTCTGCAAAAGATTTTTCTGTAAATCTTTTACTGCCTGAGTTACACTTTCAAAAGTCCGCACCCGCTCGTCAGTCAAAGAATCAAAATTCAAAAAAAGAATCTGATTTTCATTTACATCGTGCTGCAAAATGTAGTCTCGGATTTGAGAAAGCATTACAGATTTTCCACAACGCCGAATGCCAGTAATCACCTTTACAATCGGAGTATTTATAAAAGGAATAATTTTATCAAAATAAGCCGAACGAATTACACTCATACTAAAAATATATTTCGATATACCGAAAAACGCAAGCAAAATTGCATAAACTTTTCGATATAGCGAATTTTTTTTACTTTCCAGCCCCCAATTCCTGCATAATCTTTGTAAACTGACCTTCCAGTTCCTTGATTGAACTTAAAATCTCTTTTGTGGCGCGGTAGGTTTTCTTTTCAACTTTTTTCTGCTGATATTTGTTAAAACTAAAAACATAATCATTGGCTACAATTTCGCTTTTTTCTACAAGAAAAGATTTTTCGTATTTTGTGCGCTCTTCTTCGCCTTTTAAATTGTTCCACCTTGCAATAATGTCGGGAATATCGTTGGCTTCGATTTTGTCGCGCTTTTGATCAAGGCTGTAGCCGTCGTTTTCCATGTTATAAAACCAAACTTTGTCCGTTCCGCCGGCATTAGTTTTTGTAAAAATCAAAATTCCTGTCTGAACCCCAGAATACGGATAGAAAACTCCGCCCGGCATAAAAATTACGCCTTCTAATTTCTGGTTTTCTACCAGTTCCCTGCGGAGCTTTTTGTAGGCCTTGTCGTTTGTGTTGTTTAAAACGCCGACTGGAATAATGCTTACACAGCGTCCACCGGTTTTTAAAAGACGGAGAAAAAGGCTTAAAAACAAAAGTTCAGTCTTTTTTGTTCCGCCACTAATCTGAATAAGTGATTTTGCAACTGTGCTCGGGTCAAGACTTCCGCTGAACGGCGGATTTGCCAAAATCAGTGAATATTTTTCTTTATCTTCGTAGTCTTCGCCAACTGAGTTGTTGTATTTAATTGTCGGGTTGTTTACTCCGTGCAAGGTCATGTTCATGCAGCCAATACGAAGCATATCCGGGTCTGTGTCGTAGCCTGTAAACATTGAATTATCAAAATGAGCGCGCTTTTCTGTATCAGAAAGTTCAGCAGAATAATGATCGTCAATATATTTTGCAGTTTGTGCAAGAAAGCCCGCAGACCCCATTGCAGGATCAATTATCGTGTCAGAAAGTGTTGGCTTTGCAATTTCTACCATCATATCAATAATGTGGCGCGGAGTGCGGAACTGGCCGTTGTCACCAGAAGTTGCCCATTTAGAAAGAAGATATTCGTAGCAGTCGCCCATAAGGTCAGCCTTGTCAAAGCCGAGTCCCGGGTCGTTTATTGCGTCTACCATTTTCTGCAGAATATACGGAGAAGAAACTGCAAACTGAGCGTCTTTCATAAAATCTGCAAACGAAGTTATTTTGTCGCCGTGGAGTGTCTTAATAAACGGAAAAACATTGTCGCGAAGATTTGTGAACATTTTTTTTGCTTCAAAATGACTGAATACGTTCCAGCGAAGATCAGCGTAAGCAACTTCGATGTTAAGGTCGTCGTTAATGTATACGCCTTCCTTAAAAATAAGGTTTTTGTCAAAGTCCTGGATTTTAATTCCGCGGGAAATCATATCGTTGATTTTGCGTTCTTTTTTAATCTGCTGATCATCCAGCATTTTTATAAAAATAAGATATGTAATCTGCTGAATATCAATTAAAGGATTGGTCATCTGATTTGACCACATTGCATCCCAAAGGTTGTCGAGTTTATTTTTTACTTCACCTGTAATCATTGTTTGTTTTTCTCCAATTTTATTATCTTTCTATCATTATGCCATAAAGCACTAGGGACTGTCTCGAAAGTTTTAAACCAGGTGGCTGAGACAGTCGGCCAAAGCAGCA
>CAVCIJ010000133.1:0-7455 GCA_963601995.1 bacterium
GGTGAGAACCTGTTGTCATTCCCGTAAGACCGACTTTTCCAATTATTTTTCCTGCAGAAATTTCCTGTCCGTCTTCAACAAGAATTTCACTCAAGTGCGCATAAAGACTTGTAAAGCCTCCTGAATGCAGAAGAATTATGCAGTTTCCGTAAATACTGTCCATTTTTTTTATTTCAAGAACTTTTCCGCTCCGGCAGGCAAAAACATTTGAACCGTAATTTGCTGCCAAATCAATTCCGTTATGCTTTTTCCATTTTCCTGAAATTGGACTGATTCTGTTTCCAAAAGAAGACGTTATGATTTTTTCGCTGAGTGGCGGAACGAATCCTGGACTTAAGAAAAAGGCTCTTTGTGATGGAGAAAATTTTTTGTTTTCAAGAAAAAAATATTTTTTTCCAAAAAGAATGAATTTCTGTGCATTTTCAAGTTGATTTTCGTATTGACTTTTTAGAATTATTTCAAGTGTTGATGATGGATTTTCTGCAATAAAAATTCCGTCTTTTACTGGAAGCAGAATTTTTTTCCCCTCAAGAGAAGTCTGTGCGTTTTCTATATTGTTTGCACTTGCTAAAGTTTCCTGCCTTACGCAGGTTCGTGCGCTGAGTGAAATAATATTGTCGTCTTTTTTGCAAGTGTACGTGTAGAAGTTTTGAAGTGAATTTTTTTCCTGTGCAAAAATTTTGTTTGCGTTTTCAACTTCCTGCTCATACTGACGGAATAAAAAATTTTTTGAAGAAAGTTCTGGAATTTCAGCGTAGTTCTGGCAGAAAAGTGAAAAATTCTGAAAGAAAAATATTGTGATTGCAAGAAAAATTAACTTTTTTTGACAGAAAATTTTTTTGTTTTTAAACGGAATCAGAAAATTCATAAAAATTATTTAACGTGATTTTTTAGACGAAATAATGTTAAAAAGCCTGATAAAAACAAAAAGCAAAATCCATGCTGCAACAAAAAAAACTAAAGAAACAGCAATATTTAAATTCTTAAGAAAAATGAATGAAATAAAAAGAAAGAGTAAAAAACTTACGGCAGGAACAAAAATTTTTAGAAAACTGAAAATTCCATTTTTTACAATTGATTTTACGCAGAAAAAAATAACTCCGGCACAAATCAAGGATAGAATTGCTAATGTGTAGGATTTTGGACTTTTTTGAGCCCATTTGCAAAGTGGAAAAACAAGTACAAATGAAAATGCAACGCAAAGTGCCGAAAGAAGAAGAATTTTTAGTAAATTTTAAAGTGAATTTTTTAGTTTGTCTTGATTTTTCATCACCTTTTTTCCCGATAAAAAAAATGAATCTGAAAAAACAAAAAATTCAGTTTCCTCAGATTCATTTTTATCTTTTAGAATAAATTTTTTTATTCCTGTGAAATTGCTCCAACCGGGCAAACTGATTCACATGAACCGCAGCTAACGCAAGAGTCTGCGGCAATAACACGTTTTCCGTCTGCTTCGCTAATTGCTTCTGAAGGGCATTCTCCTTCGCAAGCTCCGCAGTTGATGCATTCATCTGAAATTTTGTAAGCCATAATGTATTCTCCTTACTTAGACAAATAAATTTTTTTGTTTGTCTTTTTAACGCTGCCTTGCAAAAATGCTAAAACAGCAGTTAAAAGATTGAGTCTGCAACGCAAACTCCATTAAGTAAATTACCAAAAAAATTCTGGAAATCTGCTTAACTGATCTTTTGCCACAAAGATATGAAAATCTCAAAAAATCGTAACTTTTGAAGATTTACACGCCTTTAAAATTATCATAAATTTTTTGAAAATACAATTAAATTTTTAATAGGATTTTTTTTAGTTTTTCCACAAAAATTTTTTTGCTGAAAAAAAATCAGTTTAAAAATCACTCTGAAATTTCTATCATTACAGGACAGTGGTCGCTTCCGTAAACATTGCTTAAAATAGTGCTGCTTTTTACTTTTTGCGCAAATGAATTATTTACACAAAGATAGTCAATTCTCCAGCCTATATTGCGCTCTCTTGCGGCTGTTCTGTAACTCCACCAGGAATAATGTCCGCCTTCTTTACAAAAAAGACGGAATGTGTCTGTGTAGCCGTTTTTTAAAAATGAATCCATCCATTCTCTTTCTTCGGGAAGATATCCTGCATTTCCTTCATTTTGCTTTGGATTTGCAATGTCATCTGCTGTATGGGCAATATTGTAATCTCCGCATAAAACTACGTTGAAATTATTTTTTACAAGTTCGTCGCACTTTTCTTTAATTGCCTTGCAGAATCTTAATTTGTAATCAAGTCTCTTTCCTTTGTCCTGACTGTTTGGAAAATATGCACTGATTACTGCAAGATTTTTAAAGTAAGCAATTAAAACTCTGCCTTCATCGTCAAATTCTGGAATTCCAAGATTTTCATATTTAGTGCATTCTATTTTTGAGTAAATTGCAGTTCCTGAGTAGCCTGGTTTTTTAGCGGATTCAAAATGTGATTTATATGATTTTTCTTCGCTGACAGAATTTTTTTCAGACTCAGAATTTTCTGCTTCTTCTAAAAATGATGAAAAAAGCGGTGCGTCTTCTTCTTCGGCTTGAATTCCTTTTTTTGTGCCTGGATTTAAAAGTTCACAGGAAAGTTTTTCGGGGCTTGCCTTTGTTTCTTGAATGCACACGATGTCGGCATTGCAATTTAAAAGCCAGTTTATAAATCCTTTTTTTTCAACTGAGCGGATTCCGTTTACATTCCATGATATAATTTTCATAAAAACCTCTTAAAAAAAATGTATGTTATTTTAAAAATCTTATCTATGAATGTTTTTTTTAGATGTTTTTTGCTGATTTTTCAAGTGAGTTTTGAAAATCTATTTTTTGACTTAAAAAAATCTTGAAAAGTACTTTTTACGATGATAAAATGGTTTCCTATGAATAAATCAGAATTAGCAAAGTATATTGACCAGACACTTCTTAGTGCTACTGCCACAGAAGCTGAAATGAAGCCTTTTATTCAGAAAGCAAAGGAATATGGCTTTATGAGTGTTTGTGTGAATCAGGTTTTTGTTCCTCTTGCACACGAAATTCTTAAGGAAAGCGAAACAAAGGTTTGTACAGTTATTGATTTTCCTCTTGGAGCCGGCGGACTTGAAGCAAAAATTTCTCAGGCAGATTTGGCTGTTACGCAGGGTGCAGATGAACTTGATTTTGTAGTGAATTTGAATCTTGTAAAATCACACAAATGGAAGGAACTTGAAGCGGAACTTTCTTCTGTGCAAAAAAGCGTGAATGAGGCTTCTGCCTTTGCTCTTGCTGAAATTGAAGAACATCGTCGTCCTGTTCTTACAAAACTTATCCTGGAAACCTGCTGTCTTACTGATGAAGAAATTGTTGAATCCTGCAAGTGCGCTAAAAATGCGGGATTTAACTATGTAAAAACTTCCACAGGTTTTGCCATCATAAAAGATGCTGATGGAAAACTTAAGAAAAATGGAGCGACTGTACACGATGTTGCCTTGATGAGACAGACTGTAGGCAGCGAAATGGGCGTAAAGGCGAGCGGTGGAATTCATTCAACTAAAGAAGCACTCGATTTGATTGCTGCAGGTGCTTCAAGAATTGGAGCAAGTGCTGGAGTTCAAATTGTTGATGGTCTTGAGTAAAAATTAAGTGAATATCTAAAAGGTTGCATTTTTACTAGATGCCCTTAACTGAATTTAAATTTTATTCATAAAATATTTTGCGCGTAAAAATCATAAGGTTCACATTTTTGCGGATTTTTGTGTTTTGCGCGCAATTTTTTTGCTGCAGGAAATTCTAGATTTTTTTTGTATTTTTAATAAAATATCTATATGAAAAAAAATTTGCTTTGCTTTTTATTCATTTTTGCTTTTTCTTTTTGTTTTGCCCAAAATAATTTGAAAATTTACCCTATTGACAGCGAAGTTTACAAGTACCTTTGCACTCTCTATGTCAGGGAAGGAAGATCTCTTCCGTTCAGTCAGGGACCGTGGTCAGGCGACGAACTTAAGAAAATGCTTGAAACTTTTCCAGAGCATTTTGATGATGAGGTGACTCAGAATCTTTACAACAAGATTTATTCTATTCTTAACGAAAAATCACGATTTTCTACAAAAGATAATTTTAATTTCAATCTTGCAGGAATTTTTAATCCGGAACTTTATTTTCACACAAATCCCACAGATTTTAATAAGGAATCTGACTGGAATTACGGTTATACAAAGCGCAGTGAAGTTCTTGCCTTAGAAAGTGAGGTCTGGATTTCGGATGCGTTTTATGCATATTTGGATTTGGGACTTTCTTATGCGGCAAATATTTACAGTCAGTATGATGCAGACGAAGCAGATCCCCTTTATTCAAAATATTTTTTTTACAATCTGATTGAGCCTTCAAGTTTTTCTTTTTTAAGTCCGAATCTTCCGCGTCGTTCCATATTATCTTTTGGCGGAGAACACTGGAGTGCTTCTTTTGGACGCGATGTAATCCGCTGGGGAAACGGAGAATCTGGAAATCTTTTAATCGGTGGAAATTCTCTTTATGATTCGCATTTAAGATTTTCTGCGTACTACAACAGCTTTAAATATTCAGTTGCAACAATTTTTTATCCGCATAATTCAGTTGTTCAAAATGCTACAGAGCAGAATGTCCCGATTTCTGGAACAAGATTTTTTATGGCGCACAGGCTGGACTTCAGGTTTTTTGATGACAAAATGACTTTGGGACTTGCAGAAGGACTTATGTATCAAAATAAAAGCGGATTTACTGATTTTACTGTTATGAATCCGCAGATAATCCTTCACAATCTTTATATCCGCGGAAATGCAAATTCTATTATGAGCATCGATTTTGATTATAGTTTTATGCGAAATTTTAATTTTTACAGTCAGATTCTTATTGATGACTTTGCTGTTCTTGGTGAGCCGACTTCAAGTTCAGAAAGTGGCTGGCGTCCTAATAAAACAGGATTTCTTTTGGGCTTAAAATATTTTCCTCCTGTAAAAAACGGCATTTTAAAACTTTCGCTGGAGGGAGTTTATGCCGATCCTTATCTTTACCTTCGCGAAAAATACAATGATGAAGACGGAACTAACGGTGTTAGTTTTTACGGTCATATAAAAGAGTTTTCGGGTTATTCAAATCAGGAAATTTATTACATCAGAACTCCAATCGGCTACAAGTACGGCGGCGACTGCATTACGGGAAATTTGCGGGCTTCTTATGATTCACTTGAAAAATGGTCAGCGGCTGTTGAATTTTTTTATATGGCGCATGGAATAATTTACGAAGATATGGACGGTGATGACTGGATTTACGGCAGCCAGACTTTTGCTCCTTCAACAGTTGATTTGTTTGGAAGCGGAAAGTCAGGACCTGCAGAACATACATTCAGGCTTTCTCTTTGCGGCGATTATGAATTTAACACTCATATTACACTTTATTGCGGCAACGATAATTTTATGATTATAAATAAAGATAATGTAGAAAGAAGTCCTGTTTTTGACTTTCAGTTTTATACTGGTGTAAATATAAAATTCTAAGCAGCGTATTTTCTTTCGTTGACCTTAAAAACAAATAATTTTCTTTCTTGCCCAATTTTTTTCTGCGTTATATTATTTTTTTATGGCAATTGATTTTAATTCATTCAGGCAGTTAAGCAAAAATCTGGGAATTTTTTTTCATTCAACAAATATTGGCTTAATAAACGTTTCTTCGGGAATTTATCTTATTGATTCAGGTTGCAGCGGCGAAGACGGAAAAAATCTTTTAGAAGCTTTAAAGACTCTTTTTCCACACAAAAAACTTCTTGGAATTTTCAACACACATTCTCACATTGATCACTGCGGCGGAAATTCATTTCTTGTGGAAAATACAAAGTGCGAGGTTTGGGCTCCATATTTAGAAAGTCTTGTAATGCAGTTTCCTTATCTTATGGCTGCAATGTACTGGGGTGGAAATCCTTACGAAAGCTTAAAGTCGCAGAGTTTTGTCGGCACAAAAATCTCTAAGGTTGATCATATTCTTAATTTTGAGGAAATTGATTTGGGCGAAGTTTCTGTAAAAGCGGTTCCTCTTCCCGGACATTATTTTGATCAGACGGGATTTTTGCTTTGCGATAAGTCTGAAAATAAAAAAATATTTTTTCTTGGCGACGGATTTTTTGGTATTCCGCTTTTAAAAAAATTTTGGATTCCATTTATGTACGAGCCTGAAGAATTCAGAAATTCAGTTGAAAAAATTGAAGAAAGTTCTGCTGATTTTTATATTCCTTCTCACGGCGAAATTTATCTTTCTGAAAATCTAAGTGCCGTTGCTGAACTGAACATAATTGTCACCCTGGAGTTTGAGCGCCTAATTAGAAAACTTTTGTTAAAAAAGCCAATGAATCAAGAAGAACTTTTAAAGGCTGTGTGTGATTTTTCAGGAATAAGGCTTGGTGAAGGAAATTATATTTTAATTGGAACAACGCTGCGCTCTTATCTTTCAAGTATGGAACGGCGCAATCTTGTAAAGCATAAAATTGCTGACAACAGACTTTTGTGGTTTAGTGTTCAATAAATTTTTCTGCACAAAAAAATCCCTTTAGAACTCTCTAAAGGGATTTTTTATTTTCTAAAAATCTAAAAGTCAGTCAAAAGCAAATCTAATTAAAGTTTTGCTGCTGAAATTGATTTTACAGTGAAACTGTTTTTGTTATTGTTGATTGTAAATTCTCTTGTTTCGCCAGCTTTCATATCAAGAAGATTGTGTCCAAGTGGAGATAGGTAAGAAATAATTCCTTCATCAACATTTGATTCAGCAGGTCCAAGAATTGTAATAGTCTTGTCTTCGTTGCTGATATTGTCGTGCAAGGTTACTACAGTTCCAAAAGAAACTAACGATGTTGTTACTGTTGTAGGATCGAATGTTACTGAATGAGCCAAATCTGCTTTGAGACGAGTTAAAGTCTGGTTCATGCGGCTTTGTGCTTCTCTTGCTGCAATGTATTCAGCATTTTCTTTAAGGTCGCCTTTTTGCTTAGCTTCTGCAATTTCTTCAGCAATTTTAGGAAGTTCAATCTTTTCAATTCTTTCAGCTTCAGCTTTTTTCTCATCAAGTTTTTTAGCTGTAATATAAGTTCCCTTAGGTGCTTCGCTTTTTGTTTCTGCTTCCTGAAATTTAAAGTTTGGATATTTTTCAAGAATTCCGCTTCTAAGTTGAGCCTTATATGTTGATTCAAGACCTGGAATGTCATTTACAATTGTGTACATTCTTGTAATAACGTCTTCTGAATTTTCGAGCATATATTTGAGCATTGTGTTTTCAGTTGACTTTTCTTTTGATTCGCCACTCTTGATTTTTCTTGCAAACAAAAGTGCTGTTGCATTTTTTACAGTCTTTTTGTTTTCAACAGTGTTTACGTGATTTTCAATTTCCTTGTTGCACTGAGAAATAATGTTTGCAAGTGTTATAAGCTGTTTTTCAAAAATGATTTTTGCGTCTTTATACC